>CANQOH010000019.1 GCA_947625425.1 uncultured Bacilli bacterium | reverse complement strand
TGAAAAAGCCTTATTTTATAAGACTTTAGACAATTATTAAATTGTTACGAACTGATATTTAGATTTCCCCCTGAAGAGAGAGCGAAAGCTCTCTCATTTTTGTGTATTACTAAGTTTTATAAGGCTTTATAGAGATTAACAAAAAATATTGAATCAAGTTTAGGTTGCATTTAGATGGCGAAATTTAAAAAATCATAAAGAATTTATAAAAAGATATAAAAAAGTATTGCAATTATTTTTCAAAAACGATAAAATATAATTACCTTTTAGGTAATTTGTTTGAAAGAGGGCTGATTATTTGCAACTAGAAATACATGATTCTAAGGTTAGAAAAATTGTTGAAAATGCTGATAAATTAGTAAAAAAAGTTGGATTAGATATGGCAAGAATGATAATGCAAAGATTTAACGAAATGAAAGCCTCACCAAATTTTAAAGAATACTTAAATTACGGTATTGGTAAACCTCACCCACTTTCGGGTAATTTAAATAACTTATTTGGAATACATTTAAATAAGAATTACAGATTAATAGTAGAACCATTATCAGAAGAACTAGACGATAAAGGTTTGGAAGAATGTAAAAAGATAAATATAAAAGGAGTGGTGGAATATCATGATGGAAAAAATGAATGGATTATCCCTTGATTTGATAATACACCCTGGAGAAACAATTAAAGAATTATTGGAAGAAAATGGAATGACACAAGAAGAATTGGCTATTCGAACAGGCTATTCTGCTAAGCATATTAGCGAAGTAATAAGTGGTAAAAAAAATATATCTTCTAAATTTGCGAATTCATTAGAGTATGTTTTTGAAATTCCTACAGAATTTTGGATTAATTTACAAGGTAATTATGATAAAGAAATATTAGAATTAGAAAAAATCAATAATATAGAAACTGAGGAATTTGAAATATTAAATGAATTAAAAGATGTTGTCAAATATTGTGAATCTAATAAAATAATAGAAACGGGTATGAATAAATCATTAACACTTTTAAATATGAGAAAATTTTTAAAAGTTAACAATTTATTGTCTATACCAAATTTGCCTCTTCAACAAGTATCATTTAGGGGATCAAAAAAAATAAAAGTAAATATTAATGTTTTATATGCATGGAAAAGAATATGCGAGTATTTAACCGAAAAAATAAATGTTAAGAATGAATTTAATAAGCAGTTGTTAAAAGAAAAATGTTTAGAGATAAAAAAAACTATGTTTCTTGAAGCAAATGATATGATTTTAGAATTAAAAAGAATCTTTTTAGAATGTGGTATAGTTTTTGATGTTGTACATAATTTTGTTGGGGCTCCTGTTCAAGGATATATTCAAAAAAGGAAAGATAAGGTCTTACTTTGTATGACAATTCGCCAATCCTTTTCTGATATTTTTTGGTTTACATTATTTCATGAAATTGGTCATCTAATAAATGATGACTTTAGCGATCAATATATAGACTACTATTTTATAGAAAGCGAAGTCGAAAAAAGAGCTGATAATTTTGCACGAGATGAACTAATAAATAATACAGAGTATAAAAAATTTGTAGAAAACGGAAAATATGATATCACCACCATCAAAGAATTTGCGAAAAATCAATGTGTAAAGCCAGGAATTGTTATTGGAAGAATACAAAGAGAAATTAATGATTATACTTTTTTGGCACAGTATAAGGATAGATATAGATGGGTTGATGATGTATAAAACAAAAAGATTCTTTGAAAATAATCAAAGATAAAGGCATTTTAGCAATTAAAATTTTAGGTGGCATTTAGGTGGCAAATTTCTAAAAATTTAGAAATTCAATTTAATCTAAAATAAAATAAAAGATTAAAAATTGGTTAAAAATGAATAAAAATGTTATAAAAAAAGATAAAAATGTACGAAACTTTGATGCCCCCTGAAGCTAGGTCGAAAGACCTAGCATTTTTGTTTTTATAAGAGTTTGCGAGGACTCTAAATTTTTCTAGATACCAAAAAATAACATCAATAGGTGATGTTATTTTTTAAATGATTAATCATTAAACTATTCTCTTTTTAAAGTGATTTTATAACTAGTAAAATAATTTATTATTTGAAAACATTTTATCCAATTTTAAATCTATTTTTATAGTATTTTCTTGATTATCATCGTCAATATAATCAATTTGCAAGTAAGGATTTTTAATTTTCTTATCATTAGTAATTAGATTTTTATTAGAATCTTTGTCTTCGATAGCAGATAAAGATATAGTCGATAAAGCACTACTAAGCAATTTTGTCTCTGAATTATCTTCAACATTATTATTTCCTTCGTATGAGATAATAGTATCATTATCAATATACAATGTAATTTTTAAATAAGTAATTAATGGTTCATCAATTGTTCCAACTTTTTCACCTTGATAATTTATATTGTTGATAATTACGAGATTTTGCTTTTGATTAAAAATTAGATATCCACTTACCGAATAGTCATTATTAGTACTAGAAATTGAATAAACTTTATTTTTGTTAAAGTTATTTAAAAAGAAAATAGCAATTAATAAAATTAATGCTAATATTATAACGGACGATAAAATTTTAATATATTTGTTCTTAATACCATTTAAGTAAAATTTAAAGCTATTTGCCGTATTTTTATTCATTTTTTGAATATCACTATTATCTAATCTTTTACCATTAAAAATTTCAAAAATAGAAACTTGAAAAAAAGATGATAATCTTTCTATATTAGAAAAATCTGGTACATTTATTCCGCATTCCCATTTAGAAATAGTTTTACCGCTAATTCCTAATTCTTCACCTAATTCATCTTGTGTCATTTTTTTCTCTTTACGTAGTTCAGCAATAAATTTACCTATATTATTTGAGTTCATAATACCCTCCTAACACTCTTTATTTTATCATAATAATCTTTTTAAAACAACTAAAGCCAGTCTATTCATATAAGAGTCGCCTTAAAATCTACAAAGTAGATTTAGAAGGTGTTTAAAAAAATTATATTATTGTTATGATTAACACATATAGAAGGTGAGATAAATGAATGGAAATGCGATAAGTATAAAAGAAATAAATAAAGTATATGGTTCTAAAGCAAAAAAAATTGAAGCACTTAAAAATATTAATTTAAATTTTGAATATGGAAAATTCTATTTAATAACCGGTCATAGCGGTAGTGGTAAAAGTACACTATTAAAGTTATTAGGTTTAATTGATAGACCTACCTCAGGTGAAATATATTTCGAAGACAATAATATAGACAAAATGAATAATAAAGATCTTGCCAAAATAAGAAATGAAAAAATTGGCTATATTTTTCAAGATTATTATCTAGATAAATATTTAACTGCCCAAGAAAATGTAATTATACCGATGATAATTAATAAAAAATATAGAAATAGGAAAGAAATTATAAACAAAAGTAGCATACTGTTAGAGCAAGTTGGTTTAAAAGACAGGATTAGACATTTTCCCAAAGAACTATCAGGTGGAGAACAACAAAGAGTAGCTATAGCCAGAGCATTAGCTAATAATTCAATGATAATTTTAGCTGATGAGCCAACAGGAAACTTAGATTTAAAAAACGAAGAATTTGTGTTCAAAAAATTAAAAGAGATGAGCAAAGCCGGGAAGTGTGTAATAATGGTTAGTCATAGTAAGGACGCTATTTCATATGCGGATATAGTAATAGAATTAAAAGAAGGAAAAGTATTATGATCATTGATAGAATAAAATTTATAATAAAAAAATTTTTTAGAAACAAATTAAATCTAATCGTTTTATTAATGTTAGGAATTTGTTTTTCTTTTTCTACAATGATTAATTCTTTAACATATTCAGCAACAAAATATTATAATGAAAATTTATTAAATTGGATAGATAACAGAATTTTTTCCATAAAAATAGCTGACACCGAAAGTCAGGAAACTACAAAAAAAATTGATGAATTATCACATTTATTAAATTCTATGGATGAAGTAGAAGGAGTATTCGGTAGATATAGTTATTCTAATTTTTGGGATATTAAAGAATTATCACAATATTATCCAGATTCTGAAGAAGGAGTAGGAATAGCATTAGATGGTGTTGTAGGAACAATAGATGCAGTAGAGGGCAAAGACTTAACCTCAAACGACGAAATGGCAATGATTTGTCCAAGAACTTACTATCCATTTGAAATACCAGATGGTGTAGACAAAACAAGACAAATTGATTTGAGTGCTTATGTTGGAAAAACATTAACACTTAAATATATTGATGAAACTAATCCAAAAGAATTTAAAATACGACTAGTAGGATTGTACGATAATGATATTTTAAACAAAAATTATCGCCGTTGTTATGCAAATTATAAAACTACAGAAAAGATTAACAAAGAAGTTTTAAATTTAAAAAATAATTATTTATATTTTGAATTAAAAAATATTTTATATGAAGAAAAAGTTATAAATACTTTAAATAATATGGGCTATTATCCAAATTCAAAAGTTTATTTACATAACAAAGTAGCTATAGAGTCAATGGATACTTTAGTGTATATAGGATATGGTATATTTCTAATCACTATTTTCATATCAATAACAATTAATTATTTTAACATTTTATTATCTAAGGACACTATTGCATTGAATAAGATTTTAGGTTATTCAAATAAAAATCTAATTTTAAATTACATATTTGAATCAATTATTTTATTTCTACTTGGGGTAATTTCTGAAGTTGTTATTTTGCAAATAATGGTAATTATATTTAGAAAACTAATTCCATTTTATCTTTCATCCTTCAATAACATTCCTATTTTAATTTCACCTAAAGCATTTATTAACTCAATTATAGAATTATTTATTGTTACATTATTTATATTAATAATGAAAATATTAATACTCTCTAAATATTCATCTGAGGAATAATATGTACAATATAAAAAGAATTATTAGACAAAAATACAATTGGATTTTAATTGTAATTTTAAGTATTTTATTTTTGAGTTTATTATTCCTTTTTAAATATTCGTTTAGTGTTCAAAATAATGTTGAAAAACAGATTTATGATAATTACTATAACAGAGAAATAATTATTTATGATAGTTCTGAAGAGCTTATAAATAAATTAAATAAAATGCAAAATGTTTTATTTGTTTATCCAGATTATCCATCTCTTAAATTAAAATGTGATACTCTAGGTTCATTCAATATTATACCGTTATTACAAAATGATATGCCTAAAATAGTTAAAGGTAGATATCCTAAAAATAAAAATGAAATTATAGTTAATATATCGTCTTATGAAAAAAACATAGATTTAAGTAAACTATTAGATAAAAAAGTTAGTTTTAAACTAAATGACGATATAAGTGTTGATTTTAATATAGTTGGAATATTTGAATCTAATTCGTCTTCATCCAACGTTTATTATAATTTAGGAAACATAAATTATTTGTTACAATTGATTGATTATCAATCAGATAATACAAGAATAATAATAGATCATTATAGAAATTTAGACAAAGTATTATCCAATATTGAAAGTAGTGCTTCATTGTATAATCCTAGCGGTTTAGAGGAAATAAATATATATCAAAGCATACTAAAAATGATATTATTTATATCTCTAATTATGACTATATTTATATTCTTAATGATTATCATTGTTTCAACAATTTTATATAACGGAACTAAAGAAACAAGATTTATTCAGTTTGCTTTAGGATATACAGAAGGAGATATTGTAAAGTCATATATTGATTATTATTTAAAAATCTTAATGATAAGTTTTATTGTTAGTTTAGTATTATATGAAATAGTTTGCTTAATAATACCTAATATCTTTTGTATTGATAACTTTATCTTGTTAGAACTATTTAATTTTAAAAGTAATTATTTATTCATAATTCCAATTGTAATTATAATTATTTTATTAGTCTTTATCCTATATTTTGTTATATATTGTAAATCAAAAAAAGAATATAAAATAACTTAATTCAAAAAATATAATTTTTGAAATAATAGATTACCTTAAAGCTAGCTCGAAAGATCTAGCTTTTTGTTTATTTTAAATTAAACAATTTTACTCAATACAAACCTGCTTATTTATGATATATTTATAATATGGAGGATCTATATATGAATAGTGAATATGATGATTTTAGTAATGCTATCGATAATATCAAGGTAGAAAGAAAAAAAACAGAATATGAATTAACTCAATTAAAACTAAAACACTATTATTGGAATTCTGGTGATGTTGAATTAGACATGCCAATATCAACAAGTATCGAGTTAACTTGTGAATATAATTTTGCTAAAAATAAATTAGATTGGAAAAAGACTATATCACATACTTGTATAAGTCGAGAAAACATTAATGAAAATACTATTGATACTTATACCCAAGAAATAGAGAATCCAGATACATTAATTCAAAAACTTGAACAATTTGATTTAAGAAATTTAAAGAATAATTATTTCACCAACGAAGCCCCTAATAGATTTACCCACTGGGAAATAACTTATAATAATTATTTTAAAATCGTTGGTACATATGATCAAGAAATTGAAGAATTTACCAAACTTAGTAATCTTTTAGAATTTAAAAAATTAATTGAAGAAGAAACAAAAAAATTTCAAGTTCAAATAGAAAACTCTGAACAATAACGGAGGTAATATATGGAATTAATAGATTTATATAATCAAATTAAAAATCCTATTGATGATCCAAAAGTTATAGAAAAATTAATAACAGCTTATGCTAATAGTTCTAAAGGCTTAGGTGGATATTATAGTCGCTTAACCGAGACAACTAAAAAGACTTATAATAAAGGCCAATATTACCGTGATGACGCTGATAAATTTTATGCGATGTTATTTAATAAATGGAAGAATAGCATTGTTGCTATGACTAGAGATGAATTCGTAGAATTATATAAACATGGCAATTATGGCCAAGACTTTATTAAAATGCGTAATTATTTAAAAAGAGTTCCTGATGTATCAACCATGCAAGAAGCTAATGACATATTTTTTGGAAAAAAAGGCGATAAGGAATTAGAAGAAGCCTTAGATAAGTATAGATGGAGTGCTCTAGGTAGTACTAGTGGTTGGGTCCATGTATGTTCTAGATATCTTACTGCTAAAAAAGATAAATACCCCCATATAGAGCATAGGTTATATTTAAATACTGAATCTTTAGATACTTATAAAATGATTACATATTTTGTTGAAAAATGTGATCAACATCACTTACCATATTATTTTAAATTTGATCAATATGCTAATCGTGATGATACTATTGTTATTTATTCATCATCTGATACTTTAACTAAATATATAGAAGTTTTACGAGAAATAAAAAAAGAACATCCTGAATTAGTATTTAAAACTAAAGAGCCACCAGTTTTAACTGGTCAAATAGATGGTTGGATTGGATACGGATCTGAACCAAGTAGAACTCCTGATGGAAAAAATCACTCATTTAATGAAATAAGAGCTGATGCCATTGAACCTGCCATCGAACAAGTAACCAAAAAATGGATTATGGATCATCGAAATATGCAAATTATCTATAAAGGTCAAAAAGTAACTTTTCAAGATTATCTTGCTATGAAATCTACTGAAAATTTATTAAATGATTTAGAGCATAAATTTGCTTATTATGAAGATAATGATAAAAGAGTTGCTCAACATACTGGTAAGATTTATAATCCATCTAGTGTTATAAATAGATTAGGATATTCACTACAAGATATTAGATATCCTCGATTTCAACAAAACCTTTATAACATATTAAGAGCTCAAATAGGATTTAATTTATCTAAAGTTTGTAATGGTAGCTATAAAGATATGGAAACAGTTAATATTAGAGTAAGAAATGATAAAAAAATATCTTTTACTGGCTATGATTTAGAAAAAATAATTCAACAAATAACACCTAACATTGTCAAAAATGATCCTAACTTTGTTTCATCAGTACAAGCCCAAATTAAAAATACTGCTAGACAACATGGTATTGATCCTGACAAATACTGTTTTGATTTAAAAACAGTAGAAAGAATGAAGACAATGGCAAATAAAGCTCAGTCTCCGGTAAGACAAAAATCAGATTTAAAACAAAAACAAAACCTTAATTTAGATGCCTTAGATTTTCAAACGATAATTCAAACAATAAATCCAACATTACTGGAAAGAAAAATGAAATTACCAAATGGTGCTTTAATACCAGCCAAACAATATATTCAAAAAATAGTTTTTCCTCATTTACCAAGTACCGGAGTAGTTATCCTTGCTAGTGGCGGCTTAATGACTGTCCAACATTTTATTGAAGAAGGCGTTATGTATGAATGCCAAGAAAAATATAATGGTGATTTTCCAAGATATATGGCCGAAAAAACTCGAAATAACGT
Source organism: uncultured Bacilli bacterium (assembly GCA_947625425.1). The sequence continues at coordinate 14,131 of CANQOH010000019.1, read as the reverse complement.
CGGAGCAGTATCAATTAAATACGATAATGAAAAATTCGAAATTAATCCTGTTGAAATAACTAATTATATTAATCCAACTTTATTAGAGCGTAAAATGAAATTACCAAATGGTGCAGTAATATCAGCAAAACAATATATCGAAGAAATCTTCGCTCCCCATATTCCATCTAATGGCCGTATTATATTAAGTAATGGTGTAGATATATCTGTTATTCAATATATCGAAGAATTATTATTATGGGAAGGTCAAACTAAATATAATGGTGATATTAATCAAATCTTATTTAATACTACTAGAAATAATATTGGCACAATTAGTGCCGATCCTCATAAAGTCCAAGATGAATTAAAAAATCTAAGGAATAAAGCTAAAGAAATAAGTCAAACAGTATCTGTTGGAAGTGGACCTAAACAATAGATTATCTTAAAGGAGCCATAAAGCTCCTTTTTAGTTGCTATAAATAATATGATATAATTAAAATATAAATACAGGAGGAAAACTATGACCAAAATAGATTTAAGCAAACTAGAAATTAGAATTTGTGATAGTAATGATGTTAAAGACATTTATAACGTTCAAGAAGAAGTTATTAAATATTTTAAACCAGATGAAAAAGGTTATTTTTTACCCTTTAAAGAAGAAAGCTATTTAAGAATAGTTAATGATCCTATTAATGATGGTGAAATATATGGGGCTTTTTATAAAAATAAAATGATAGGTTGGATATTTTTATCGGTTTCTAATCGAATGGAACAAATAAAAAGTTTTATTCCTAATATAACTGGAAAATGTGCTGATATAGATGGTGTTATAGTTTTACCGGAATATAGAGGAAATGGTCTCCAAAAAATATTAGTAGATTATCTAGAAAAAAGAGCCAAAGAAAAAAATATTGATAATATAGTTGCTGAAGTAACATTTGGTAATGAATATAGTTTAAATAATCTCCAAGAATTAGGCTATGAAATTAAAACCTGGTATCAAAAAGATGAAAATATAAAAAGACATATACTATTAAAAAGGTTAAACAGAGAATGAAAGAAGATAGTTTTAAAGATTTATTAATGTCTATGGCTAAATGTGATAAATGTACTAGTTTCAAATGTACTAAAAAATCTTTAATAAATATCTATTCTGATTATGAATTTAGTACAAATATTCCTTCAATATGGACAGATTGGTTTCATAGATTAAATTCTAAAATAATGATTATTGGTCAAGATTGGGGTCCATATAGTGATATGAAAAAATTAAATAAATCATTAAATCAAGATAAGAGCAATTGGACAAAATTAATTGAATCAGAAAAAAGTACTACTAAAAAATTACTAGAAAAATATATTAAAGAATCATCTAACAACCAATTTTCCCTAAATGATATATTTATTACAAATGCAATTATGTGTGCTAGAAAAGGGAATAATTATCGTGGTAACAATATTGATTTAAAAAAATCTACTAATAATTGTAGTGCATATTTATTAAAACAAATTGATATAGTAAAACCTAAGATAATTTTAACTTTAGGTTATTATCCTCTTTTTGCCTTATCAAAAATTTATAATTTTAACATCGAAAAAACATTAAAAGATACAATCGATAAATATCCTGAAATTAAGATTCAAAATTTTATAATTATACCTTTGTATCATCCAGTTGCTCAAATAAAGAAAGATATTCAAATACAGCAATATAAAAGAATATGGAAACATATATTTTAAACGTGTATCATATATGCTTTTTCGCATACAATATTAAAGAAATGCTTGATTTCTTTGAAAAAACGGCGTATTATATGTACCAAAATTACAAAAAAAACAAAAAAAATGTTTTTTTGTGAAAACGCATGCTATAATTAAAATAGAATAAGGAGGACAAAAAATGAAACTATTAAGAATTGTTGCTAACAATTTTAAATTGTGCGAAAAAGATTTTACCATATCTTTTGTACCAACAGGAAATAAAACATCAGCTGATAAGGAATTTGAATTACAAGAAATTGCAGATAATTTATATATTTTTAGTACATTAGGTATTATTGGCAAGAATGCATCTGGAAAAACTACCGTAGTAGAACTACTATCAGTTATATATGACATTTTTTCTAACTACAGAATTAATAGTTCAAAAAATATTTTTAAATTTATTGATAAACCATTGAATTTAGATATTACTTTTTATCATGAAGGCACAATTTATAGATATTTAACAGATTTATATAAAAATGTTCATTCAATGGATAATACATCTATTTTCTTTAAGAATGAAAAACTATTCAAAAGAGAATACAAGAAGGCCCATGCAAGAGAATTATTTAATTATGAAAAATTTGAAGAAGTAAAACAAGAAGTTAAATTACCAGAAGATACTTCTATGATATATTCTTTATTAAAAGATATTTCACTAAGAGGAATATATTGTTCAAGTGATGATTATATCTACAGGGATTATGCTCAAGCATTCAATATATATAAATTATTGGATAGTAATTTAAAAGTTATCACATCGTTATTAAAAATGTTTGATGAACATTTAGACAATATAAAAATGATAAATGAAAACAAATATAAAATCATTTATACAAACGGAACAACCAAAGAAGTATCAAACTCTGAATTATATGAAATACTATCAAGTGGTACAACAAAAGGATTTGGTTTATTCACATTTGTAGTATATTCATTAAGAACTGGTTCAGATTTAATAATTGATGAAATTGAAAATCACTTCCATAAGACATTAGTTGAAAACTTAGTTAATCTTTATAAAGATAAATCAGTAAATAAAAAGAATGCAACATTGATATTTACTACTCATTACTGTGAAATACTCGACTTATTTAGTAGAAGCGATAATATCTATATTAGTAAATATGATAATGCTATAAAATTAGAAAATATGCATACAAATTATAAATTTAGATCAGAATTATCTAAAAGTAATAAGTTTTATAGTAACGAATTTAATACAAATGTAAGTTATGATGCATTAATGGCTTTTAAAAAGGAATTAATGTAATGAGAATACTTTTAATATGTGAAGGGCAAAATGAGGAAGTGCTACTAAATCATTTATTAGAAGCTGATGTTCTTTGTTTTACAAGAGATGATTTAATTGGTCGTAGACCATATCCAATTAGACAACTAAATAATCCCACAATTAAATCTGAATTAAAGCATTATGGTTTACCAGTAAAAGTATATAGAGTAGGTGATAAGCAAAATGATAAATTATCTATTCCTAAAGATTTGAAAGGTATTGTATCAAGTAAGGAAATATTTAAATATTGTACCAAACCAGAATTGGAAATGCTTTTAATATTAAACGAAGGTTTAGAAAAAGAATATGAGAAAGTAAAAAGCTTTCAATCACCCAAAACATTTGCAAAGAAAAATATAAAATATAATGGGAAGAAATATGATCAGTCATCAGAATTTTTAGAAGAATATTATGGCGGTTCTAACGTTAAAAGCCTAATTGATAATCTTAAAAAATATAAAATATATAAACGTCAACATGAAAAGGACGAACTATATCTAGCTGATATGTTGAAAAGTGATAAATAAGAATTATTATCACTTTTTTAAAGGAACAAAAAAATAAAATATCTAACTATCTCTATAGCTTAACTTAGTAAAATGTGTTATAAATATCTTAGGAGGAATACATATGCAAATCGTATCAATAATTTTTACTTGTTTATTTTTAATTATCTTAATATCTTATTTATTAATTGCATCTAAAAGAAAAACTTTAAAAAACGTCTTTTGTCTTGTTACAAATGTTATTACATTTATTATGACTTTCTTATTTACTAAATTAACTATTACTTTAGCTGGTAATAAAGTAGTACCTTTTTTTAGTGACCTTATTAAAGAAATAATTGATATTAATCAAGAAGAGTGGGTTAATGATTCTTCAATTGAATTAATAACTAAATTTATTTCAACCATTATCATCGGTTTAATTAGTTTCTTCTTTATTTTTATCATTCTCTATATTATCAATCATCTATTAAAGAGATTAGTCTTTAAATTAGTTAAAAAAGTTCCTTATAGTAAATATGAATCACCTAAACCAGATAATAAATTAGTTAATGTTGGTATATCTTTAGTATCATTTATTATTATCTCTTTTGCTTTTCTATATCCATTAGGAACTTTTGTTAAAATAACTGATGTATCTACTAAAGCAACAAATTATAATGTCTCCGGTCTTAAACCAGTCTTAAGTAATCCAGTTATCAAATTATATTCTAATGGTCTTAGTGAAACCATCTTTAATAATGTTACTAAGATCAAAGATTATGATAATAAAATAAAAAATACTAACGAATTAACCAGTCTTACAACCATTGTCTTAACTTTATCTCAAATGGAAGATTCTGATAATTTAAATGACCAATTTAATATCATTAAAGAATCATTTACTAATACTTATATTGCTCCAGCTTTTGTTAGTGAAGTATGTGCTAATGCTGCTAATCGTTGGAAAGATAATAAATCATTTATGGGAAATACTATTGAAATACCAGAAGACAGTAGTAAAGATATCTATTTAGATTTATTAGATATTGTAAGTAAATGGGATCGTGATAGTTTAGTAAATGATATAGATACCATCTTTGAATTAAGTGATATCTTAGATAAATATAATATTTCTGAAATAGAAGACAGTGATGAATTTATTAAAGCCTTTACTGATGATGACTTTACTGAAGATTTATTCTTATGTTTATTCCGTAACGAAGACTTTAAATCTATCTTATCTTCATTCATGAATTATGGTATTAAATCATCTTTATCTAGTTATAATATTGATTTAGATGTTAATTATGTCGAAACAGCTGCCATTATGGAATTAAGTGATGAAGAAATAAAAAATGAAGCTCAAATATTCTCACTAACCGTAAGACAATTAGTAAAATTAAATGAAGCTAAAGGTCAAACCCTTACTAAAGAAGAATATCTTGAAATAGCTAATAATCTATCTAAGATTCATAAGAGTAAAATCTTAAGTGATTCTGTATATACATTAATGAATAAATTATTAGCAACAGCTGCTAAATAAGAAGGTTATCAAACCTTCTTTTTAAATATAATAAAAATTTTGTAACGATTAAGCTATTTAAAAAGTTAATATAGTAGAACCGGTTCAATAGAAGGTGCAATATGACAGATAAGTTTTTAGAAGTATATAACAAATATAAAAATGATATATATCGTCTTGCTATTAGTTATACAAAAAATATCAAAGATAGTGAAGATATTATGCAAAATGTCTTTTTCAAATACTATCGTAAAATGTCTAAAATCGAAGACTCATTAATTAAAAGATGGTTAATTAAAGTAACTATCAATGAATGTAAAACATCTTTAATGTCACCTTGGAAAAATAAAATTCAAACTCTAGAAGAAAACATTGGTGATAAAGACAATATCGATATATCATTTCTTGAAGCTTTTTCTAAGTTATCTAAAAAAGATTCATTAATTATTCACTTATATTATTATGAAGGCTATAAAATAGCGGAGATTTCTAAACTAATAAAAATGAGTGAATCAAATATTAAAGTAAGACTTTATCGAAGTCGTCAAATATTAAAAGATTTTTTAAAGGAGGAATAATATGAATTACAAAAATCAAATAAGTAAATATAATGTAGATAAAAATATTGATGATGAAATTCTTAATACTATCCAAAGAAAAAAGAATAATTCTAAAATAAAAAATGCTTTCTTATTAATATTAATGTTTATTACTATTACTACAACCATTGTTAATGCTGACACTATCAAAGACTTTATTAAAAACTTAGGTAGTAAGACAATTGAAAGTAATGGCCAAGAAGTTACTCTTAGTGAAATTAAGATTACTAATACTGCTATAGATGATCTTGTTATCGACTCAAAGGATATTCATAAACATGTTAATAATGTAACAATCGAAGATATAAGAAATATATCTAAAGTAAATGTCTTAGGTTTTTCCGAAGGCCGTTATTCATATAGTTATGGAGAACCAAATAGTGAGTCAAAAGTAGGAGCAATGTATACTAACTTTGAAATACCAATAGCTTGCCAAGAAGAGTGTAAAGTTATTCAAGGTCGTCATGATAAAGTTATTTATGGTAGTGCTGTTATATATACTAAAAATTATGAAGGAGATTTAAGCGATACTGATGTTCATGATTATGGCAAAACAACTGTTTTACAAGAAATAGCTAATATAAAGACTCCAGTTATTATAATTAGTTCCCACCTAAATGGTGATCCTAAAGAAGATTCTTATATTGAAATGTTTTTTAATTATGAAAATGTTTCATATGATATTACTGGATATAATATTGAACAAGAAGAACTATTACAATATATCAATGATAATTTACAATAAAGAGCTTATAGCTCTTTTTATCTTTTTACAAAATAATTGTCAAAGTATCTTATAAACAGTATATAAAAATAATTATTATGATAAAATGAAAATATAAGGAGGACTACTATGAAAAAAAGTTTAATTGTAGTTATAGTTATTGTTGCTGTTTTAGCAATTATTGCACTTGGTATTGGTTCATCTTATAATGGACTAGTAACTTTAAAAGAAAATGTTGATAACCAATATTCTAATGTTGAAGTTCAACTAGAAAGAAGAGCAGATTTAATCCCTAACTTAGTTAATACAGTTAAAGGATATGTTAAACATGAAGAAGATACAATCGAAATGGTTACAACCGCCCGTGAAAATTTACTAAAAGCTAATACTGTTGATGAAAAATCAAAAGCTAATGAAGAATTAACAAATGATATTAATGCGTTAATGGTTGTTGTTGAAAATTATCCCGATTTAAAAGCTAGTGAAAACTTTATCAATCTTCAAGATGAATTAGCTGGTACGGAAAACAGAATCTCAACCTCTCGTCGTGATTATAATGAGGCTGTTAAAGCTTATAATACTAAAATGCAAAAATTCCCAACTAATATAATTGCTGGAATGTTTAATTTTGAAAAAGCAACTTATTTTGAAGTAGAAGAAAGTAAAAAAGAAAATCCAACTGTTAATTTTAGTTAAGAAGATTTAATCTTCTTTTTTTAATGTGGAATAACTAAATCATGTGTGGAATTTAAATACTAATCTTTTTTCATCCATATCTATATCATATAATATATATTTAATTTTTAAGGAGATATTATGAAAAAAATTTTATTTACTGGTTGTGGAACAGCTATTGCCACACCATTTACCGAAGATGGTATAAATTATGAAGAATTTAAAAAATTAATTGAATTTCAAATTGAAGGACACGCTGATGCTATTATCGTTTGTGGTACTACCGGTGAATCAGCTACAATGAGTTTAGAAGAAAAGAAAGAATGTATTAAATTTGCTGTTGATACAGTTAATAAAAGAATACCTGTAATTGCTGGTACTGGTGGTAATAATACAGCATCTGCTATCAGTATGTCTAAGTATGCTGAAAGTGTAGGCGCAGATGGTCTTTTAGTTGTCACACCTTACTATAATAAAACTACTCAAGGAGGCTTAGTAGAACATTATAAAGCTATTGCTAAATCAGTTAATCTTCCCATTATTTTATATAATGTTCCAAGTCGTACAGGTTTAAACATTAATCCCGAAACAGCTCATGAATTATCTAAGATTGAAAACATAGTTGCTATTAAAGAAGCTAGTGGTAATATATTTCAAGTAGCTAAAATAGCTCATCTATGTGGTGATAATTTAACTATCTATTCTGGTAATGATGATCAAATAGTCCCAATTTTATCTTTAGGTGGTAAAGGAGTAATCTCTGTCTTATCCAATATATATCCTAAATATACGCATGATATAGTTGAAAACTATTTAAATGGTAATGTAACTAAATCATTAGATATGCAACTAACAGCTTTACCCCTAATTGAAGCTTTATTTAGTGAAGTAAATCCTATACCTGTTAAAGAAGCTTTAAATATGAAAGGATTTAATTTTGGTACTCCAAGATTACCATTAGTTAAAATAACTGAACCAAATAGATTAGTTTTAAAAAATAAAATGACTGAATTCGATTCTCAAAACTAATATGCTTATCCAAAAGCATATTTTTTCTTATGTAAAATAATAAGAAACTAATTTTAAAACTCAATAAATTTTTATATAATTATTTTATAAGATAGAAGCTGATAAGTATGATGGAATATAGAGATGTCGTTAATCCAACAATTATGAAATTTTGTCATTGCATAGATAAAAACGATTATACTAGTTTGACTCCAGAAGAAAAAGAAGATATTCAAATATTTTTATTATTTACTATTACTGTTTTCAATGATGGAATTACTGTTGCTAATATAAATACTATCAGTGATTTTTATACTAAAAGATTTGGTAACAGAATTTATAATGAAGAATCTACTTCTTCTAAAACGGTTGATTTTTTTAAAATTCCTCTAAATGTGCATGGTTACAACTTAAACAAACCAAGTCGTCAACTAGGATCTGATAATCGAAGAGTTTTTAGAATAATTAGAAATTCTTTTCCCCATTATACTGGTGGAACAAAAATAGATTCGCATAATGTACTTACAATAAATAGCCAAAGTAGATCAAGTAGTAATATCGATACAAGCATTGAAACATCTAAAGATGTTTTAATAAGACTTTTAGAAAGAAGTTTAGGAATCGAAAATCTTAAAAATTCTTCAAACGATATTATTTCTACTTTATGTGCAACTTATGAAGCTGTAAAAGCTAATAACTTTTCAAGTATGAAAAGAAACGCTAAATTATTTATCGAGTTATCCTTAGTTTTAAGCTATAATAAAGAGAGCTTAATAGATAAATACTTAGATCAACAACAAAGCCTTTTAGATTGCTCTAAATTTAAAGTTTCTCTTTTCGGTGATACCGACACAAAAAATCTAAGAGATGGTTTTTTCAATAAATATAAAATGAATTATTCAGAAGATACAGATGAAGAAGTATTAAACCAATGTTATCCAAATTTAATCAATAATAGCGATAATAACAATCAAGATAAACCACCATATCTTTGTAATATAAATAAAATGGCTAAAACCAATACAAAATATCCATATCCAACCCCAATTTTATTAACTCATTTAAGAAATGCCGTTTCACACGGCCGAATAAGATGTACTAATCATAGAGTATATTTTTGGGACCAAAAGAGTTCAAAAGAAACTCCATATATAGAAATATCTATCAAAACAAAAGATTTAAAAAAATTCTTAAATAGCGAAGTATTTAAAGAAAGTCTTTCTACTCCAGTAGAAGAGTTAAGTGGTAATGCAAATGAATTGTTCTTATTTGAAAAAGTTTTTATCGCTAAAAGGTTTAAAGATTATGTAGATGTTTATCAATATTATTTAAATAAAAGTCAAATTGATACAATCTTATACTTATTAGAAAATAATAAAATAGCTCAATATATCTTAGAATATCCAACTCAAAGAAGAATAGATGAAGTTTTAAACTATCAACTGCAAGATGGTCTTACACTTCAAGCATATCTTGAACAAATGAATAATGTTAAATTAAGTGATTATGAAGAATATTCTTTTTCTTCTAGAATAGAGTGGAAGAAAAAGAATCTTAATACCTTATTGTTATACTTAAAATCCTTTATTACTAATGGTGGTAATCTTAGTTTTTGGGAAGCCTACTACTGTTATTTACATAATATAGATAGTGGAATAAATCTATTATTTTTAGATACATCACCATTCTTCCAAAAGCAAAAAATAAATAAACAGGCAGCTGATTTATTTGCAAAAAACAGAAAGAAATTCTTATATAATATTAATAATATTGAAATGCTGATGCAAGTTACAACAATTTTATATCATAATGACAATCCAACAGATACATTATTTAATGTCATTCAAAGTCTTAAGAGTCGTAAACTACTTCTTCAAAGAGTTAAATTCACTAGTGAAAACTTTACAGAAAACTCTAGTTATTATCGATTTAATGAAGACTATTTTATAAAAGAGATAGATAAAAATGACAAAGCCATAGATCGTATAAATCAATTAGTTAATAGAGGAAATACAATAGTTAATAATTATCAATCATTAATTGCTGATACTTCAAAAGTACTCGGATTCCTTGGCGCAGCTGGCTTATTATATATGGAACAATCATATCTTATATCACCTGATATATATACTTCTAGTATGCAATTAAAAAACTTATTTGAAATTTTCCATAGAGAAATTGTTAATGCTGGATATTTATCACTAGGTTCTATTTTTGGTTCAGCATTATTCTTCAGTTGTCTAACTCAAATAATAAAACAACTAGATAAAATTTTTTCAATTCAAATAGAAAAAATTAATGAAAATATTGAAAAACTAAATGATGAAAAAGATGAACTATCAACAACTATTAGTCATTGATAACAAGGTTTCAAAAAATATAGAGGTGATGAAAAATATATAATGTAAGAGATCTTATAACTCAAGATAATAACCAAGAATTTGTTATTACTAATAAAACATTTTATAACAATCAATATTATTACTTAATAATTAATTTTAATAATAGTGATGATTGGTTAATAGTTAAGGAAGAAAATGGAAAACTATTTGAAGAATTAGACATGGATGTAGCTCTTCAAGTTATGAATAATTTTCATAAAGAAATTAATAATTAATAATATGCTTACCCAAAGCATATTTTTTCTTATGTCAAATAATAAGAAACTAATTTTAAAACTCTATAAATTTTTATATAATTAAAATATAAAGTATCGAAAGGAGAAAATAGTTATGAATAAAAATAAATTATTATTAATTATTTTTTCTCTTTTCTTATTCTTGTTTATCAATATTAAAGTAAATGCTTTAGTTGAACCGACAAGTGAATTTTATATTAATGATTATGCTAATGTCCTATCTGACGACACTGAAAGTTTCATTATGAATAATTCTGTTAAGTTAGCGAGTGCTACTAATGCTCAGATAGTTGTTGTAACTGTCAAGAGTTTAGAAGATCAAGATATTGAAACTTATGCTACTGATTTATTTCGTAAATTTGGGATTGGTGAAGAAAAAGAAGATAATGGTCTTTTAATTTTATTAGCACCTAATGAACGAAAAATTAGAATTGAAGTAGGTTATGGTTTAGAAGGAGTTATAACTGATGGTTTAGCAGGTCGTTATTTAGATGATTATTTCATTCCTTACCTAAAAGAAGATAAATGGGATGAAGCTATTAAAAATGGTTATTCTGCTCTTTATAAAAAAGTATGTGATTATTATGAAATAGATGCTTCTGATATTAAAGTAGTAAACATTGGATACATTACTATGAAAGAAGTTCAAAAACAGGAAGCCTATAGAAAGATATCTTTAGCTATTGGTTTATTATCTGGTTTTGTTTTTGGTTTATTTACTAAGAAAGACGAAAAAAATATTAGAATGATTTTTGTTGCCATTTGTGTCTTTGCTATTTTAGCAAATGCCTATATTTTCTATTCGTTATCAAAACTATCTGTTTCATCTAATCTACCTGATGAATTATCTGATATTTTAAGTGGTGAGATTACTTTAGCATTCGTTGGTGCCCTTTTAGCTGCCTTTATTGTTAATCCCCTTTCTAATGGTAAAAAAGGTGGTTTTGGTGATGGCTACTATGGTGGCGGTGGTGGCTATGGTGGTTGGTCATCTGGTGGTGGCCATTCATCAGGTGGTGGTTTTGGTGGCTTCTCCGGTGGTGGCGGATCATCTGGTGGTGGCGGAGCTTCAAGAGGTTTCTAGAAAGATTGTTAAAAAAACAATCTTTTTTTTGCAAAAATGGAGCAAAATTTGTCTATTTTAGCTTTTACATATATAATACAACCCATAAAAGGGGAGAAGAATAATGGAAAATATAAATTTAGAAGATTTAAATAACGAATCCTTATTAGAATTACTATCAATCCTTAAAGGTATGGATGACGAATTAAAAGCTAAAGAAACAGGTGAAACTAATGAAAAAAATAAATAAACGTATTGATAAAATTCAACAAGACCATTTAGCCTTACTTAAAATGGTCAAAGAAAGCTTATCGCAAAATAAAGATAATTTTAGTAATAGTGTTAAAGATGTCATTGAAGTTCTTAATGCTTCAGAACTAGATGTAAAAACATACAAAGCCATAGTTCAAGCTCAAGAATTAATAACTGATTTAACCCAACAAATAGTCAATGCTACAGATCCAGAAGAAATATTTAATTTACGTAAAAAATTAAATTACTATATTAATAAAATTAAAAGTATCTTAAAGAAACGTAATATTGAAGAATCTGTAATTGATACATATTTAGAAAAAACTACTACTTTTAGAAAAGATATCGCTCGTTATATAAGAGTTCTAAAAAGAGAAAGTAATATTGCGGCTATAAATAATTCTTACGCTAACCTAGATAATCTATCTGCAGAAGAACTAAAAGAACTAAAAAAATCAATAAGTAGAGAAATAAGTTATAATACGAGAAATTTAAATCCTAAGGCTAGAAAACCAAGAGTTAGAAAAACTCCAGTAATTCAAGAAGCAACCAATCCAGTAGCGACTGCTGAATATCAACCAGTAGATGAAACTGAAGTATTAATTCCTGAAATTATTGATCCAGTAATTAAAGAAACCGAAAGTCATGCTTTAATGGTAATACCTACAGAAGTTTTCCAACCTAGAACTAGTCGTTCACTTAGAACAATAGCTGAAACTGAGTTTGCTGAAGTCGATGAACAATTTGCTAACACAGCTGCGACATTTAGTAGTCAATATCACCTTGCGCCAACTTATGATTATAGTATAAAAACTCCTGGTCAAAACATTATTAATTTCTTCCGTAATATACCACGTTACATGCATAATAAAAAAATTCTTAAAAGGATTGAAAATGATAGTGAAATTTACTATCGCGGAAGTGACTTAATTAGTTTTAGAGAATATGTAAGACAAAGAAATTCTATTAGTCAAGGTTTAAGATGTATCTTTAGTCGTTCTTACTTATTTACTGAAGAAGCAACTACTTTAAATCATCATCAAGAATGTGCTCAATGGTTATTTAACTATTGTAAAGCTAATAATCTTGAACTTCCATTACAATTCTTTGCCTCAAGAAAAGCAATTTAATTAAAGGTCTGAAAGACCTTTTTTTCTTGTCTATTTTTTAATAATTACATGTTATAATAAAATAGGTGATGATATGTACAAGATTTTAAAAAATGAACCAATAGGAGATCATATCTATTTATTAGAAGCTAAAGCTCCTTTAGTTGTTAAAAATGCTTTACCTGGTCAATTTGTTATTGTTATGGCTAAAAGTGATAGTGAACGTATTCCTTTAACTATTTATGATTATGATCAAGATACTTCTATTTTAAGAATGATCTATCAAGTAGTTGGATCTTCTACTTTAGAACTTAGTAAAACTGAAAATGAATTATTTAGTGTAGCTGGTCCTTTAGGTAAACCGAGTGAAGTAGTAACTAATATAGATAAATATAAAGATAAGAAAATAGTTATGATTGGTGGTGGCGTAGGTATTGCTCCTGTCTATCCTCAAGCTAAATACTTTAAAAATCATGGTCTTGATGTTGATATTATCTATGGTGCTAAAAATAAAGATTTATTAATTATCTTAGATAAATTAAAAGAAGTATGCAATAACTTAACCATTGTTACTGATGATGGCTCTTATGGCATGAAAGGCTTAGTAACTGATGCCTTAAAAGAAAAACATGATTATGATTTATGTATTGTTATGGGTTCAACTGTTATGATGAAATTTGTTTGTAATTTAACTAAAGAACTAAATATTAAAACTATTGCTAGTATGAATCCCATTATGGTTGATGGTACTGGTATGTGTGGTGCTTGTCGTTTACTTGTTAATAACGAAGTTAAATTTGCGTGTGTTGATGGACCTGAATTCGATGGTCATTTAGTTGATTTTGATGCTGCTATTAAAAGAATGAATTTATATAAAGATGAAGAAGGTCGTAGATACTTAAAAGATCTAGAAGGTGATACTCATTCTGGTGGATGTGGAAATTGTGGTGATAAATAATGGATGAAAAAGTAAAAATGCGTAATTTAGATCCTAATGAAAGATCTCATACTTT
>CANQOH010000018.1 GCA_947625425.1 uncultured Bacilli bacterium | reverse complement strand
GAAGTGGACCAGTATTATGGTGTGTAGATAGAGAACGTCTTGAAGATATTAAAGATCATATATTAGATTTATTATTGATAGCAAGGATACTTAAGAATAAGTTAGATAAATATATTAATTATGATAAATTATATGATTATATAATATGTCATGATTTACCGGAAGCTATTACAGGAGATATTACTAAATTTGAAGGGGTATCTGGTGAAGAAATAGATAGAGTTACTGAGATAGCTATTGATTATTTAGATAATTTATTTAATGGCATTATAGATATTAAGAGATTAATAAATGAGTTTGATAATAGTAGTACTTTAGAAGCTAAAGTAGCTAAAATGGTTGATAAAGTTCATTCGGCAACAACATTTATTAAATATCAAACAGAAAAAAATATAGATGTTAATAATCCTAAAATAATTAAAGAATTAAGATATATTCCTTTTGTAGATGAAAAGATAAATGAAGGTATGGATGTCGCTGATATCTTTTATGAATATCATCGTCAAGCAGTTATGATTAGTGAAGAAGAAAGAGTTAGATATAATCTTAGTATAGATGATGCTAATATTATAGTTAATACGATATTAGGTTTTATAGATGAATTTTATAAAGAAAAGAAAAATAAAACTTTATTAAATAATAAAAATTATTTTCCTAAAGAAGCAATGGTGTATAATAGAAATGTAGAGTGATATAACTCTTTTTCTATTGAAGTAGTAGAGGTTTTTGTATGAAAAAGAAGAAGTATGTTATTGGAATTGATTATATTAGATTAATAGCTTGTATAGGAGTTTTATTATATCATTTAACAGTCTTAAAAGGTGGCTTTTTAGCTGTTTGTGTCTTTTTTGTACTTAGTGGCTATTTATCTTGTGTTAGTGCTTTAAAGAAGAATAAATTTTCTTTAAAAGAGTATTATTTAAATAAATTAAAAAGATTATATATACCATTATTTGTAGTAGTTATGAT
This sequence comes from uncultured Bacilli bacterium, assembly GCA_947625425.1. The sequence continues at coordinate 24,177 of CANQOH010000018.1, read as the reverse complement.
TAGTGTAGGTATTGTATCTTTAATATCAAGTATTAATTGGATGAATTTGAAACCTGAAACCTTATCGGTTTTATTTGGCTATAATAACTTTTGGCAACTTAATGCTAATTTAGATTATTTTGCGAAACATATTGATTCACCTTTTATGCATTTATGGTATATAAGTATATTATTACAATTTGATTTAGTCTTTCCATTTATTTATTTAGGTTTGAGAAAGATCGAAAAAGTATTTAAGAAGAAAATTATTCCTTGTTTAATAACTGTTATCTTAGCGATACTTAGTTGTATATATTTTTATATAGTAAGTAGAAGAGGCAATATAATGGTTACTTATTATGATACTTTAGCTAGATCATTTTCTTTATTACTGGGAGTAGCAATGGCTTTTATTCATTACTATTATGGTAAGTTAGTACCTGATTTATTTAAACAAAAGAATTATCCTAAGTTAATTATTATAATGTATATATTAGTTTTAATTTATTCTTTTATCTTTATTAGAGCTGATTTTAGGTATTTAGCTTTAATTATGATTATAGATAGTTTGATAGCTTGTCGTTTAATAGATTATGTAAGTTTAAGTAATAAGAAACAATTTAGTATGGTAGATAAAGTATGTAAGAGTTTATCTAGTGTAACATATGAAGTTTATTTGGTTCAATATCCAATTATATTTTTATTACAATTAGTTAAGATGAATATTTGTCTTAAAGTATTAATTGTTATTGTAGGTAGTTTTGTTTTAGGTTATTTATTACATTATGTTTTAAATTTTAAATATAAAGATATTAAGTTTAAATATTTGAAGATAGCTCTTAGTATTTTAGTATTAGGTTTAACTTTATTTGGTGGTTTTAAGTTTGTGATAGCTAAAAATTATCAAAAGGAAATGGATGTTCTTGAACAAAAGATGGCCGAAAATGAAGAATTAGTTAAACAAAAACAAGAAGAGTACGCGAAGATGCTTAGTGAAAAAAAGAATAATTGGGCTTCAACAATTGATGAATTAGAACAAGGGGAAAGCAATTTAGAAGAAGAGGTTCATGAATTACCATTAATAGGTATTGGAGATTCAGTAATGTTAGGGGCAGTTAATGGTTTATATAAGGAATTTCCTAATAGTTATGTTGATGCTAAAATATCACGTACAGCTTGGTCAGTTAAAGATATTATTGTTGATTTAAAGAGTAAAAAATTATTTGAAGGACCAGTTGTTCTTAATTTAGGAACTAATGGTGATTGTTCAGAGAAATGCAAAGAAGCTATTTTAGCTGAATGTGGTGATCGTGAAATCTTCTGGGTTAATGTTACTAATGATGAAGATGTTCATGTTAATGAAAAGTTACTTAATTTTGCTAATCAACATGGTAATGTTCATCTTATAGATTGGAATAGTGCTTCTAAAGGACATGATGAATATTTTTATGCTGATGGTATTCATTTAACGAGTAAAGGAATTAAAGCTTATAGTGAAGTTATATATAATTCCGTATATGAAGTTTATTTAGATAACTTTGAAAAAGAAAAAGAAGAAATATTAAATCAATATAAAGAAGATTTAACTTCTAAGTACTTATTTATCGGTAATGAAATACTTATTAATTCATTTAATAAATTACAAGAAGTATTTGAAGATGCTAAATATGTTACAGATAAAGAATTTACTTATGATAAAGTAATAGAAAGTATTAAGAATGAAGAATTATTACCTGATAATATTATTTTAGAATTTGATAATAGTATTAGTTTTACTAAAGAAGAATATCAAGAAATAATTAGTTTATGTCAAAATAAGAAATTATATATTGTCGTAACTAACAATCATGAAAAAGATATTGTAGAAGAATTAGTTTCTGATAATGTAGTTTTAATTGATTTAAGTAATATGTTTAGTAGTACTAGTGATTACTTAGATATAGATGGTATTCATTTAAATGAAAAAGGTAATATAGAATTAAGTAAGTTATTAAAAGATAATATTGGATAAATATTATCTTTTTTAGGTTTATAAATTTGTTATTTTGGTGTAATATAAGGGTATAGATGGAGTATGAGTTATGGAAGAATATAAAGCTATGGAATTATGTCCTTTAGATGGTAGATATTATGATATAAAAGATTTATTATCACCATATTTTTCAGAATATGCTTATGTTAAGTATAGAACTTTAGTAGAAGTTAAATGGTTATGCTATTTAATTAAAGAAGGCATAGTTGAATGGAAGAAGGATACTAAGAAAATTTTAGATATTGGCATTAATTTTGATATTGATTCATTTAATAGAGTAAAAGAAGAAGAGAGTATTACTAATCATGATGTTAAAGCTATTGAATATTTTATTGATAAGAAATTAAAAGAATTAGGTTATGATGAATTAGTTTCTTTTGTGCATATTGGTTTAACTTCAGAAGATGTTAATAATACAGCTTATGCTTTAATGATTAAAGACTTTTTAAATAATGCTTATTATCCAAAGTTAGATGAATTTGTTAAAAAGATAAATGAATTAAGTAAAGAATATAAAGATGTTGCTTTTTTAGCTCATACTCATGGTCAACCAGCAACTCCGACAACGATAGGTAAAGAATTTAAAGTATATAGTTATCGTTTAACTAATGAGTTAGATAGATTAAGAAAATTAGAAATAAAAGCAAAGTTTAATGGAGCTACTGGTAATTATAGTGCTTTAAGTGTAGCTTATAGTGATAAAGATGTTGTTAAGTTATGTAAGAAGTTTATTGAAGAAGAATTATGTCTTACTTTTAATCCATTAACTACGCAAATTGAAAATCATGATTATATAGTAAATATTTTAGATAATATTAGACATATAAATAATATAGTATTAGATTTAGATTTAGATATGTGGTTATATATTAGTAGAGGTTATTTCTTACTTAAAGTAATTAAGAATGAAGTAGGTAGTAGTACAATGCCTCATAAAGTAAATCCAATTAATTTTGAAAATAGTGAAGCTAATATGGAAATGGCTAATGGAATGTTAGTTACTTTATCTAATAAGTTACCTAAATCTAGAATGCAAAGAGATTTATCTGATTCTTCTTCATTAAGAAATTTAGGTTTAGCTTTTGGTTATTCTTTACAAGGAATTAAAGAAACTTTAAAAGGATTAAATAAAGTTGAAGTTAATGAAATATTAATTAAAGAAGAACTAGATAATGAATGGGAAGTATTAGCTGAACCAATACAAACAGTTTTAAGAAAATATAAAATACCTGATGCTTATGAAAAATTAAAAGTTTTAACAAGAGGTAAAAAAGTTACTAAAGAAATATTAGATCAATTTATAGATGATTTAGATATTAGTGATAGTGATAAAAAGATATTAAAAGAATTAAGACCTAATACTTATATAGGACAAGCAAATAAATTATAGGTGATAGATATGTTGGATAACATAATTAAGGATTTAGAAGATAAGTTAAAAATTAAGATTAATAAAGATGATATAGTTTATTATAATGATGGAGCTACAGATTCTTTAGTTTTTAGTATTGCTGATAAATATTTAGTTAAAACAGTTACCGAATTAGAAATGAAAGCTCAATTAGAATATTTTAGAGTTTATAAAAAAACAGAAAGAATTCAAAAGTTAATTTGTCATAATAAGAAACTGGGATATTTATGTTTTGAATTTATTAAAGGAACAAAGTTTAAGGAGATAGCTTATCCAGATGTAATGGGGACTATTGAACAATGTTTTGGAATAGTTACTAATTGGAAACATTATAGATATGATGGATATGGATATTTATATGAAGATCATAAAAAGAGTTGGTATCAATTTTTAAAAGATGAAGTTGATTATTCAAGTAAAGCAATTGAGAAATTAAATTATGATTTTAGTAGTGTTTATGATGATTTAGAGAAGATTAAGAAGTATGATGTACCAAAGTATTTAATACATGGAGATTTTGGGGCACATAATTTCTTAGTAGATGATGAAAATTTAATAAGAGTTATTGATCCAATGCCAGTGGTAGGAGATATATTATATGACTTTTATTTCGCAGTATTTTCTAATGTTAAATTATTTAGGAATGTTAGAGAAACAATGATATTGGATTTTTTACCTGGTGATAGAGAATATAAAAAAGCTTTATTAAATGTTGTTCTGTTTATTAGAATGTGTCGTTGTTATGTTCATCATCCTGATGATTTTGAAGTATATTTAGCGTGGTTTTTAGATCGTAATGAATGAGAAAGAGTTTCATAAAAAAAGAATAGCTTTTATTATTTATCATGGTAGAATATTGTATTTAAGAAATTCAGAATTAAGTCATGAAGAATGGTGTGATTCTTTAGGAATTAGTAATGAAGAATTTAATAAACTAGTTAGAGGTTATATATTTAATAATGATATAGTTTATTATCAAAGTGATTTTAAGTATAATGAAGAAGTTATTAATACTTGTGTAGATACTTATAAACAAGTAGCATTAGATAATAATTTAAAAGATTATAATGTTTATTGTGGACTATTAAAAGGAAAAGTTGGTGAATTATGGAAACCAATATTAAAGGTAAAATAAAATATAAATTAAATAAAGCTAAAATAGATGATATTAATTTGTTAATAAAATATAAGTTATCAACAATTCTTAAATATGCTAAAAATTTAAGTAAAGAAGAATTAAATAGAATTAAAGAATATGTTAATAATCAAGTAGCTAAAGAATTGTATAATTATAATTTAGTTTTAGTGGATGATAAAGTAATAGGATGTATTTTAGTTAGTGATTTAGAAGATGGTAAGTTATTGGATGAAATATATTTAGATGATAAATATCGTAATAAAGGGATAGGAAGTCAATTAATTAAAGAAGTTTTAGCTAATAATCCAATAGTTTATTTATGGGTTTATAAAGATAATAAAGAAGCTATTGATCTTTATAGTAGATTAGGTTTTCTTGTTTATGAAGAAACAGAAACAAGATATAAGATGGTTTATTATCGTCAATAAATAGTTTTTTAGACTTATAGAGCTTTATTAAGCTCTTTTTTAATACTTTATTTGTTACAAAGAAAAAATACGATATAATCGTATTTATTTATTAAATGAATCGATATCAAAGATATAACCATCTTCGTGGTAGACTTTACCACCTATATTAGCTAGTTTAGTGTATGTTTTAATTCCACCTAGTTTTTCATAGAATTTAATAGCATTCTTATTATCTTTTAAACACCATAGTAACATAGTCTTTTTATTGTATCCTTTTAATTCTTTAATTGTTTCACGTAATAATATTGTACCTATACCACGTCTAGTATATTTAGGATTAATATATAAACTAACTAATTCACAATCAGTATATTCATTAGGTTCTAAATTAAAACATGAGTATCCAACGACTTTTTTAGTATCATTATCTTCAGCTACTAAGACAGAATGTTTATATTCAGTAAAGCTATCAAGGTATTTAGCTTCTTGTTCTTCATAGTTTAAAGAGTCTAAATATTTTTGATCAATAATACCTGGGTAGGTTTTTTGCCAACTATCGACTTTGATTTTAGCCATATCTTTTTGATCGTTTAGAGTATTTAAACGAATAGTATAAGAGTTTTCCATTACTAATTGTTGTAAGGAATTATTAATTAAAGCGATAGCATTTATTAAGTCTTTATCTTCCCAAGCAAAGGTAATACGACCAACTAATTCTTTTTTATATGGCCAACTAATTGATTGACCAATTAAGAAACGTAGACGATTAGTTTTATAGAAAAATTCTAGTAAATCTTTTTCGGTTTTGATAGGATTTCCATGATAAGTTTTACCTTTTAATTCAGTAAAATCTAAGATAGCGAAGAAGCCAGCTTCTGGTTCTAAGTTATCAGGGAATTTAGTATATGGTAAACCTTTTAATAGTAGACTATATTCTTTTTTATCAGTTATATATTTAGAAATAGTTTGTTCTATTTCGGCTTTGGTATGGGAATCTTTAATAGAATCTATACCTTCTACTAAAGCTTTTAAGATATTAAAACGATGTACATAGGTTTTTCTAATATGTTTGAAATATTTTTCATATGTTTCATTTCTTTCTTTAGAACTATTAAAGGCACCCATTAAAGCACGACCAACAATATCTGGGGAAGAATCCATTTCTTGAAAGATACGATTAATTACTTCACGGATTATTATTTCATCAGCAATTAGAAAACCGGCACGTAGAGAAGCCATACCATAGCTTTTGGATAAACCAAATAAAGTAATAGTATTACGGAACATTCCTGGTATGGTAGCAATTGGTTTAGCAATATTATCTTTATCATATGTGGTATCACGATAAACCATGTCGTCGATAATAAAGACACCACGTTCTAAACATACTTGACTGATTTTAGTTAATAATTCTGTTTGTTTTTCACCCATTACTTTACCAGTTGGATTATTGGGATTGGCATTTAGAAAGGCAACAACGCGAGGAACATAACCATGACGACGATTATAAACACGTTGTAAGCTATAGTTGATATCATCAATAGTTTGGGCTAGTTTATCGGGATTTATAAGAAAGTTATCTTCTTTTTCAAGAGGAATAACTTCTACTTCAGCACCAGCTCGTTCAGCACGAATAGTAAATAAACCATAACTAGGACCGGGAACTAAGATTACATCACCAGGTTTAGATATAATATTAATAATTAAGTTAAAGGTAATAGATGTTGAAGGTAAGAAAGTAAGGTTATGAATAGATAAACCTTTATCATCGATATCTTCATAATCATATGGTTCAGTATTAATAAAACCTTCTTGTTCAATATATTTAAGTAATTCTTTACGAATGTTATCGTCACCCTCAGTATAAGGATATTTATACATTTCTTTAGATTCTAAGGATTTAATCATTTCTTTTATAGAACAGGGAAATGGTTCACATTTCATTGGATTTCCATCACCAAGATTTATATCGGGATGAGAAGTTATTTCACTATCTCTTACTTCATAACCATAGAAATCAATTGCATCAGCAATTTCTTTAACCATTGGATTAAATTCTTCTTTATCTAAACGGGCACCAACGTAAGGAAGACCAAATCTTCTTTCTTTTAACATAGGGTTTTCTCTTAATAATCTTTCAATAGCTGATGATTTTATTAACATATATTTCACTCATTTCTTAGAGTTTATTATAACAAATATTTATAAATATGATATATTTAAATTGGTGATATTAAGATGTATTGTGGTAATTGTGGTAATAAAGTAAAACCTGAGGATGGTTTTTGTGGAAACTGTGGTAATCCATTAAATAAAGTTAATTATGGGAATAGTAATCCACAAGTTCCGACTTATAATGTAGAAACTAAAAAGAAAGGGAATGGAACGGCTTTAGCAATTATTATTCCGATAGTAGTAGTTTTAGCTATAATAGGTTTTATTGCTGGTGTTTTTATTATAATATTAGCTCTTTTAGGTAGTGAAGCAAATAAAGATTATGTAGATTTATCTGGTGATGAAGTACCAACAATAAATTATGTTATTGGGGAAAGAAATATTTGTAGTTATGATTCATCTTATAATGGAGATGAAATGGAAATAACTTATGAATATTGTGATAATGACTTAACTGCTGATGAATTAGATGAGTATATTGAATATTTAATTGAAAATGAAGGATTTACAGATATGATTACTTATCCATCAACTAATTTAGTAAAAGAATCTGATAATAGTGATATGTATATTGGGGTAGAAATATATAAAAATAGTAATACAATTATTTATTATAAATATGAATTAAATGGAGGAGTTGTTTAACTTTTCCATTTTTAATTGTCGACGTTTATTGACAATAATATCTCTGGAAGGTATACTTTATAATAGAAAGGAAGTATAAAAATGACTGATTATGAAAGTTCTTTAGAAGGAATTTTAGCTTTAGGAATTGGAATACTATTAGTAGTACTACTTGTTATGATTGCTTGGGCAGTATTCTATATTATTGGTATGTGGAAATTATTTACTAAAGCAGGACGTCCAGGATGGGCTGCTATCGTTCCATTTTATAATGATTATGTCTTATGTGAAGTTGCAGGCTTAAATTGGTATTGGTTCTTAATTGGTTTAATACCTACTATTGTTGGTTTATTTGTTGATAGTTCTATGATAAGTGGTTTAATGAATTTAGTTTCTATCTTTGTTAATGTTAACATTTATTTCAACTTATCTAAGAAATTTGGTAAAGATACTGGATGGGTAGTATTAATGGTATTCTTTGGTTTCGTTATGTTACCTATCTATGGTTACAACAAAGCGGTTTATAATGCTGCAGCACCTGTAACACCAAATGGTTTAATTGATGGCTTAGGTAATAAAGCTCCTGTTCAAAATGGTCCAGTTGCACAAGGTTACCAACAACCTGTACAACCACAACCAGTACAAGGGGTTCAACCTGTACAACCACAACCAGTTCAACCACAACCAGTACAAGGTGTACAACCTGTACAACAACCAACACAAGATTCTCAAGTAAATCCTAATAATCAACAATAAAGGGAATAATTTATTTATTCCTTTTTTTGTGATATGATTTAGATGGTGATATAAATGAAGTATGAATTTAAAACAAAAGGAACTTGTTCAGCTGTTATAAAGTTTGATATTAATGATAATGTTATTAGTAACATAGAATTTGTTGGTGGTTGTCCAGGGAACTTGAAAGCTATATCTAAATTACTTGATGGTCAGACAGTTGAATATATTGAAGAAAAATTAAAAGGTAATCAATGTGGAATGAGAGGAACTTCATGTGCAGATCAATTAGCAATTGCAGTTAGAACAGCTTATGAAGAAAATAAAAAGTAATGAAGAAAAAAGAGCGTAAAAAAGAATTAAAAAAATTATATAAGAATGAAATACCTGATAATATTAAGGTAATATTTGGTAAATTTTACTTTTTTTCATTCTTATACTTAATATTTTTCTTAATAATTTATCCGTTTGTATTAATTGAAAGATTTAGTTTACTTAATTTATTGATTTTATTAATATTCCTAAGTTTATTTTATATATGGATTATTATTGATGTAATTAAAAAGAAGAAAGGATATAATTCTAATTTATTTTTTCTTTTAATAGGTTTAGTTATTTTAGCAATATCTCTTTCAGTTGTTAAATTAATTATTTTTCTTGAAATTTAGTGTATTTTTTGTATAATACATGGTATAATTGTTTAGTTATTAACAAGGAGGTGCATTATGAGAACTTATAAAGCAAATTTACCTGAAGGTGTTAAAAAGAAATTTGGTTATTCAAGAGGAGTTAAAGTAAGATTAGTAGCTAAAGATACTAAGAAAAATACTAAAAACAAAAAAGAAGGTAAGTAGTAACAGATGAAAGTCTGTTTTTTCTTTGGTATAATTTAGATGGTGATTAGTATTGAAAAAGTTTATTTTAATATTAATATGTTTAATCTTATTAGTTGGTTGTAAGAAAAAAGAGGAAGAAATTGAAGTAAATAATGATAATAAAGAGGAAGTATTTGTTTTAAAGAAGGAAGATACTAATAAAGATTATATTTATTTTGATAAAGTAAGAGAAGTTAATGTTGATAATAATGATTATGTTTTAAATAACTTAGTTATTAATATAGTATCTGATGAAGTAGATAATGTTAATTTAGAGATTAAATCTTTTATAAATAATAGTAATCGTAATTATATGGTAGATAATAATAAATTAGTAAATGGAAATGTTATTGATTATGAATATTATATGAATGATAAGTATTTATCAGTTATCTTAAAGTATTATTACTATGTTAGAGGGCAAAAAGGGGAAGAGAATGATAAGGTTTATAATATAGATTTAGAAACTGGTAAAGTAGTAAATGATGAAGACTTATTAAAGAAATTTAATTTAAATGAAGATAAATTGTATGAAGAGTTAGAAAAGAAAATTGTTAGTGATGATATCTTATATTCTTTAGCTAATATAAAGAATGATGGATATCAGTTATATGTTAATAATGATAATAAATTAGGAATTATTTATAGTGAAGTAAATGATGAAGAGATAATAAGAAAAGAACTAATTTTAGATTAGTTCTTTTTAAATAAAGCTACTTAAACCGCTCATACATATTTTATTAATGAAGATAGCAATATTAGCGGGATCTTCTTGGCAATTATTTTTAATCCAGTTACGGATTATACCAACTGAACCATCGACAATAAAGCTATATATTTTCTCTAAGTCTTCAGCAGAAGCTTTCTTTAAGAGCTTTTGCCATTCATCTATGCTTTCGTTATATACTAAATGTAAGATTCTTCTTAAGAAGGTATGATCGCCATTTTCACCTAATAATCTTGTATATGTTTCTTTACGAGCATAGATAGTATCAAGGATCTTACCAGTGAAAGAGATTAAATAATTTCTTTTAATTTCAGGGATATGTTGCTTTAAATCGTTAATTAAAGAGTTCTCAATTTTTAAAACTAAGTCATCAACATCTTTATAATATTTATAAAAAGTAGTTCGATTGATATCGGCTTTTTCACATAGCTCTAAAACAGTTATGTCTTCTAAATGTTGTTTTTTAAGTAGTACTAATAAAGTATTAGTTACCTTCTTCTTGGTATTTAAAATTCTAGCATCCATATTAACACCTTCTATCAATTTAATTATAGTATAGTTTATGGATAAAATCAACACACTGTTTATTTATATAATTTAAGGTAGATATTCAATTTAGTTATAATTAGCACTTAACTATTGACAGTGCTAATTGGTAGTGGTATTATTCAATTAGTTAAAAAAAGAAGGATGAATATGAAGAAAAAACAATTTAAAACAGAATCTAAAAAGATATTAGATTTAATGATTAATTCAGTATATACAAATAAAGATATATTCTTAAGAGAATTAATATCTAATGCAAGTGATGCAATTGATAAGTTGTATTACAAATCTTTAACTGATCGTAAGGTTAGTTTAGATAAAGATGATTTTCGTATTAAAATTGATTTAAATAAAGATGAGAGAACTATTACGATATCTGATAATGGTATTGGTATGAGCGAAGAAGAATTAGATGAAAATTTAGGTATTATAGCTAAGAGTGGTTCTTCTTTATTTAAAGAAATGAATGAAAAGAATAAAGATATTAATATTATAGGTCAATTTGGAGTTGGTTTTTATTCAGCATTTATGGTAGCTAAGGAGATTAAAGTACTTAGTAAGGCTTTTGGTAGCGATGAAGCTTATGAATGGGTAAGTGATGGTGCTGATGGCTATAGTATTAGTGCTGCTAAAAAGGAAGATGTAGGTACAACTATTACTTTATCTTTAAAAGATAATACAGATAATGATAATTATGATGAATTCTTAGAACCTAGAAGAATTGAAGGAATTATTAAGAAATATTCTGATTATGTTAAGTATCCAATTGTAATGGAAAAAGAAGTCGAAAAAGATGAAGATGATAAAAAAGAAAAGGTTTTAGAAGATGAAACTATTAATAGTATGATTCCAATTTGGAAGAGAAATGAAAGTGAAGTAACAGAAGAGGAATATAATAGTTTTTATGCTGATAAGTTTTATGACTTTGAGAAACCTTTAAAAGTTATACATAGTAGTGTAGAAGGTCAAGTATCATATAGTTCTTTAATGTTTATACCTTCTCATGCCCCATATGATTACTATACGAAGGAATATGAAAAGGGATTACAATTGTATTCTAATGGTGTTTTGATTATGGATAAGTGTGCTGATTTACTACCTGATTACTTTAGTTTTGTTAAAGGTCTAGTCGATAGTGAAGATATCTCACTTAATTTATCAAGAGAAATGTTACAACAAGATAGACAAGTTAAATTAATAGCTAAGAGTCTAGAAAAGAAGATTAAGAGTACTTTAGAGGATTTATTAAAAGATAATCGTGAAGAGTATGAAAAGTTCTTTGATGCCTTTGGAATGCAACTTAAATATGGTATTTATAGTAGTTATGGTATGAATAATGATACTTTAAAAGACTTATTGTTATTTTATAGTTCTAAAGAGAAGAAACGTATTACTTTAAAAGAATATGTTGATAGAATGAAAGATAAACAAGAGAAGATTTATTATGCCTCTGGTGAAAGTATTGATAAGATAGATATGCTTCCTAATGTTGAAAGATTTAAAGATAAAGATTATGAAGTATTATATCTATGTGATTATGTAGATGAATTTACTATTCAAGCTCTAATGGAGTATGAAGATAAGAAATTTGCTAATGTAGCGTCAGAAAATACCGATTTAGATGAACCAGAAGAAAAAGAAAAATTAGATAAACATAATAAAGATGCTGAAAAGATGTTTGAAGTAATGAAGAAGGTATTACCGGAAGTTAAGAATATTAAGTTTACTAATAAACTTAAGAATCACCCAGTATGTTTAAGTACGGAAGGTAATATTTCATTAGAAATGGAAAAACTAATGATGCAAATGCCTAATGGAGAAGATATTAAAGCCGAAATTGTCTTAGAAATTAATGAAAATCATCCAATTGCTAAGGAATTAGAGACTTTATATAAGAAAGATAAAGATAAATTAGAACAATATACAAAGATTTTATATAATCAAGCGCGTTTAATAGAGGGATTACCAATTGAAAATCCTACTGAATTAACTAATTTAATCTGTGATAACTTAATTAAAGAAAAATAGTAGAAATACTATTTTTTTTAAAATATGGAGGAAAATTTGCATAAATTAGAACTTAATTGTATAATGTAGATACTTCAAGAGAGTAATACAAGGATTTAAGGGGGATTTGTATGAAATTATTTAATAAAAAAGAAAATTTAGAAGATAGAATTATGGGACCGGAGATACAAGAAAAAACCGGAGCTAAAAAAGCAATTATTGGTTTAACTTTAGCTGGTTTAATATTAGGTGGTAGTGCTATTACTTTAGCTCATCAATGTAATACTAATGATCCAGCTAAAACAGTATGTCCAATTACCATATTAGAAACTAAATTATTTGGCTATGAAGCAGGTTTAAAACATCAATATAAAGATTTAGTTGATTATACAGCTGATAATTTTAATGTATCTAATGTTGAATATCATGAACCAAGTTATTATTACACAGTTCCAGCTGGTTATATACTTGAAGATAATGTTGGCGTTAGTTATGTAAAACCAACTGAAGTTAACAGAGTTAAAGAAGATGGGACAGTAGTTACACATTTAGAAGTACCTTCAGGATATACTTTAACTAAAGATGAAGAGGGTAACTTAGTTGGAGTTAAAAAGGTTGCTCCGACAATGGTAGAAGAATCTGCTGGTATCAGTTTTGATAAAGAATATGAAGATGTTACTAATTATGGTTACTGGTCATATGACGGTGAAGAATTTGCATATGATGAAGCTAACTTTAAATTAACACATAAAATGGGAAGATAGTTAACTATCTTTTTTCTTTTGCTTTAAGACTATATCTGTTATAATAAGTAAAATTTAGAGGTGTAATATGGTTGAAGTTAAGACAATAGAAAATGACTTAGAATGGCTTAGAAAAGTAAGCAAACTTGTTGATCTTAAGAAAGATAATATTAGTGGAGATATTAAGATTTTAGAAGATTATTGTCTAAATAATGAAGTATTTGCAATGGCAGCTATTCAACTTGGAATAGATAAAAGATTAATATATATTAAAAATACTGATTTAAAAAAAGTAGATGATGATGAATGGAATGAAGCTACTATATTAATTAATCCGGTGATAAGAAAACAAATAGGTTTAACTAAGTATTGGGAAGCTTGTGCCAGTTGTTTAGATAATATGGGTTTAATATTAAGACCATATAAAGTTTTAATTAATTATATAGATATAAAGGGTAAGAAGCATCAAAAGACTTTTAAAGGATTTCCGGCAACGGTCTTTTCTCATGAATATGATCATTTAGATGGTATCTTACATATGGATAAAGCTTTAGAATTAAAAGTTATGAATGCAGAAGAACGAAAAGAATTTAGAAAGACGCATGATTATGAAATAATTTCTAAAGATGGAAAATTCCTAGAATTGGAGAAGAAATGGCAAAAGAAGTAAAAACTAATGCAATGCGTATCTTGGAGAATAAAGGTATTGCTTATACAATTCATACTTTGGATATAAAGGAAGCTTTAGATGGTGAAAGTGTAGCTAAATTACTTAAAGTAGATGAGAATAAATTTTTTAAAACTTTAGTTACGGTAGCTAAAAGTAAGGAACATTATGTTTTTATGGTACCAGTTAATGAAACATTAGATTTAAAAAAAGGAGCTAAAGTAGTAGGAGAAAAGGATATCGAAATGCTTTCTTTAAAAGAATTATTACCTTTAACTGGATATGTCCATGGAGGTTGTTCACCGATTGGAATGAAGAAACAATTTAAAACAGTTATTAATGATACTTGTCTACTATATGATGATATTTATTTTAGTGGTGGTAAGATAGGTGTTTCTGTTAATGTTAATAGAGATGAACTTATTAACAAGATGAATATTATGGTTGCAGATATTATAAGATGGTAAGTTATAGAGGATTAACTAATATATATAGTCAAATAATTAATAGTTATAATATAATAAATTTAAGGAGGGGACTTTATGATAAGACAAAAAAATAAAGGGACTTTAATTGTTATTTCAGCACCTAGTGGTAGTGGTAAAGGTAGTGTTATTGATGGGTTACTTAAAAATGATAGTAAGAATAGATGGCTATCAGTATCAACAACCTCTAGACCAATGAGAAGCAATGATATACCAGGAGTTACTTATAACTTTGTAACTAAAGAAGAATTTGAAAAAAAGATAGAAGAAGGTTATTTCTTAGAATATACTAATTATGTTGGTAATTATTATGGTACACCTAAAGAATTTATTAGTGATAAATTAAATAGTGGAATTGATGTAATATTAGAGGTTGAGATAGAAGGAGCTAGTAATATTAAGAAATTAATTCCTGAAGCTTTATTTATCTTTATAATGCCACCATCTTTACAAGAAATGGTTAGAAGACTTAAAAAACGTGGGACTGATTCTAAAGAAAAAATATTAGAAAGATTCCATACCGCATATAAAGAAGTCAATGAAGTTACTAAATATAACTATGTTGTAGTAAATGATAAGTTAGAAGATGCAATTGATAAAGTAGAAGCAATTATTAAAGCAGAGAAATGTCGTGTTGATCGTATTGAAGAAGTCTTTTTAAATACAACTGAAGAAGAAATCCATGAATTATTAATGGATGATAAAGAATTTGTTAATGAAGATATTAAAATATAGAATGAAGTAATTCATTCTTTTTTTCTTGGTTTTATGTTATGATATTAATAGTAAAATAGGAGATGGCTAGATGAATAATAAAGCTAATAGGATATATGGGCGT
This sequence comes from uncultured Bacilli bacterium, assembly GCA_947625425.1. The sequence goes on along the minus strand of CANQOH010000018.1, from coordinate 8,785 downwards.
GCCCAAAGAATAGAGTTCTTTGAAAAAGTTGGTTATTTTGTAATAGCTATCGCTGCTATTATTTTAGTTTTTATAATTTTAAGTAATCAAAAAGGGTTTGTTGATGATAATGTAAATTTTGCTTATTTAAGAGATTATATGAAAGCTAATGGATATAATTGTGAAATGATTCATAAGAATGGTGGATCTTGTACTTTAAGAAGTGAAACTAGTTCTTCAACTTTTATTAGATATAATGATGGCTTTGAATTTACGATTAATTCTGATTATTATGTTTTAAATATTAAACATATTTCAACAGAAGAAAAATTTACTTTTAAAACTTCAGCACAAGCTTTAGCTGGTTTTAAAAATGAAAATTATGTTTGTACAACAAAGGGAACTATTTTAGATGAATTAGATAAATGTGTTGATGAAGATGGTAACGAATTAACATCTAATGCTTATATAAGTGTTATTGAAAGAGCAATTAAAGATTTAAATAATTTTATAGATAGTTCGGGATATCGTAAAGATGTTTTATTAGAACAAAGTATGTGGACAAAAAAATAGGATGATTACTCATCCTTATTTTTTTTGTCTTTCTTTTTCTTATCTTTAGCTTTCTTAGGTTTAACATCTTTAACTTCTTTTTTGTCTTCTTCTACTTCAACAGCTTCATCGGGAACAATTAAAGTTGTTGTACCAGGTACTTCAGGTTCAGTTTTATCTTTAGTATAGAAGATATAACCGATGATCTCTAAAACAGCATAGATCATCATGATAATACCGACAGTAGTTAAGACTACATCACCAACAACAATTGAATAAATACCAGTGGCGATTAATAATAAAGATACGATTAATAATGGTAAGAATTTATTATTTTTAGGACTTATAGATAAAACATTAATAAATCTTATAATACCTGTAAATAAAATCCAAGCACCAATAATAAATCTAATAAATTGTTCAATGGCTTCAGAACATAAGATGAAGACCAAAGCAAAGATTAAAGCAATAAAACCAAATAATAAAGATTTCTTACTAGATTTTTCCGGATTTCTTCTATTTAAAAAGAAAAGAATAAAATTAACTACAGAAACAACACCTAATATAACACCGACAGAAATAGACAAAAATTGAACTACTTCTTCAGCTTTAGAAAATAAAATAGCACCAATTATAAAATAAATAATTGAACTTATTAATGATGATTGTGATGAATATGATTTAACTTTGATTTCCATTTTATGACCTCTTTCATTATTGTTATTATACAACATTGTAAAGATATTTAGCAATAAGTTGTGTTTTTATAATATTTTATGTGTTATAATTATTTTGAATAATAAGGAGGGTGCTAGATGCTTGATTTTGATGCTGTCTTAGAGCTAATGAAAAAGTATGGGTATAGTTCAACATCTATTCACCCTTACATATATCAAAATGGCGATAATATAGGTATTTGTTATACTTATATTGATGAAGAATATGGCTTACTTGAAAGAATTAAAATATTTGATAATATAGAAGCTTTTGAAGAATTTTTAAAAGAACAAAGTTGGTTAAAAAGTAATGGTAAAAATTATAATGTAAGAATGATACTTGATAACTATGAATCTTCTATGCCTAAAGTATTATATTTACGTAATGAAAAAGTTATGGTTGAAGGTGAAATGGCTGATATTGATAATTTTGATTTACGTGAAAGTCAAAGAAAACAAATGGATGAAGTATCACAAATCTTATATGAAGCTGGAGATTTACTTTTAGTATATGATGAAATAAAAGAAAGACAATTACAATATTTACAGAAATTAATAGAGTTAAAGAATGTTTTAAGAGGTAAGTATTTTGACTTACAAAAAGAAGTTGATGCTTATAATAATTATAAAGTAGAAAGAAATTTAACTTTAATACCTGATGTTTTAGATAAAGGTAGTATTAATGAAGTTTTGGAAGTAGCAATTAAAGATCAATATAATATGTATATTGCTAATCGTCCTTCTTTAGATGAAATTAAAGACTTTATTAAACAAGTATGGGATTTAAATTTAAATCTAGAATTAAATACAAAGTATTATGAAGCCCAAAAAGAAGAAAATGATATACGTAATGAAATAAAAGTTGTAGATAAAAAACTAGAATTAATGAATAGTTTAAAAGAAGAATTAAAACCTTTATTTGGTATTGATTTAGTAGGTAGATTTAAAAAGATTAATGATGAATGTCGTAAAGAAAGTAAATATATGTCTAAGAATTATGTTGAAGAACATTTAGCATTAGTTAATAAGAAATATTCAGTATATGATAAATTAAACTTATTATATGCATCTGATTATTTAAGAGAAGCTATTCAAAATACTAATTATGATGATTTAGCTATTAAATATTCAGTTACTTCTAATGATGAAGAAATAGATAAAGTTAAGTTACCTCTTAATGAAGTCGTAGCTGATTTAGCTATTCAATATCGAGATAAATTAAGTGTAGATGAACAAAGTATTTTAGTTTTATATAATAATAGTAAGTTTGCTAAATTGTTTGATAGAATACTAGAAATGGATAACTATGAAACATTACCTATTAAGAACGTTATTAGGGGTTTAAGTTCAATAAAAGGATTATCTAAGATTAAGACAGAATGTTATGAAAATGTTAAGAAAAGAATAGATGATCCAGTTAATGATAAGATTAAAAATAGTTTATTTAGTAATGTTGATTTTACAACATTTGAGACTTTTATTGCTTCACTGATAAAGAAGTTAGCTGTTTTAAAAAATGTTAATAGTAAAATGACAATTAAAAGTGATTTTAATATGTATACATTAGTTAGTAAGGGAGAAAATGTACCTGGTAGAAAGTATGTTTCAGTTACTAATGATTTAAATACATTATTAAATGAAGCTAAAGAAAATAGATGTATGATAGGTATTTGTCTACTTAAAGAGGGATTACCAGTATTATATTCACCTTATTATTTTGATTTAGGAGATATGTATAGTAAAGGAGCTTCTCCTTTAATGGAAATTAAAGAGATGATTAACTTTGATTTATTAATTGAAGTTGCTGATACGACAGTTTTTGTTGATGAAAATAAAGTAGAAGTTGCTAGATATTATACAGAACCTAAAATGAATGAAAATATTAGTTATGTTGATGATATTAAGTTAGCTTATTCAACTACTTTCTGTAAATATTCTTTTGTTAGTAATTTACCGGTATCTAGCGAGGTTGCTGTACCTAGTAATGATGTAGCAGTAGCGCCAGTAGTTAGTACTCCTGAAGTAGTAGAACAACCAACTGAAGTAGCATCAGCACCAGAAGGAGTAGCAACCAATGAAGTTTCAGAACCTCCAAAGGTTGAAACACCAGTTGTAGAAGAAAAAGTTGCAGAAGCACCTTCATCTGAAGTTCAATCAGTAGAAGAAAATAAAGAAGAAGCTGCTGAGGTCAAAAAAGAGGAAACTAAACCTGTTATTTTAGAAGAAACTGAAAAAACGGTAGAAGTTGAACCTAAAGAAGAAAAAGCAGAACCGGCTACTCAAGAAGAAAAGAAAGAACCAGAGGTTAAGCAAAAAGTTAAAGAGGAAGCTAAACCAGTTATTGAAACTAAGGAAGCCCCTGTAGTTATAGAAAATAAAACTGAAGTAGTTAATAAAGAAGAATCAGCTAAAGAGAAACCAGTTACTAAAGAAACAGCTGAAAAAGATTTAGTACCAGCTATTGAGGAGAAAAAAGAGGAAATTCCAGTAGAAAGTAAAACTACTGAAGTAGTGGCAACTAATGAAGTTTCAAAACCTCCGAAGGTTAAAACACCAGTAGTTGAAGTTAAACCGGTTACTTTAGAGAAAACAGAGAAACCGATAGAACAACCAATTGAAAAGCCAAAAGTAGTAGAAAAGACTTTACCAGTTATTGAAGAAAAGAAAGAAGAAACACCAAGTCCTATTAAAGTAGAAGAAGTTAAAAAAGATGTTTCTAAAACAGTTAATGAAAATAAAGTATTTGCAACATTTGATAGTAGTCAATCTACTAGTAATGAAGTTAAAACTGGAGAGAAACAAGAAGTGGCAACTGAGGATTTTAAAACAGTAACTACTAATACTGAGGTTAATAAAAGTCCTTTATTGCCAAATCAAAAGAATGTTAAAATAGTTAAGAAAGTTTCTTCAGTAGGAGCAAGTACAACAAATAATAATGAAGCATTTAGTAAAGAAGTAAGTATACCAACTCCAGAACCACCTAAGAAGAATATAGTTGTTAAATCAGTTGGAAGTATTGGTAAACCATTAAATAAATAGAGGAGATGTGAAATGAAAAAGATTAAATTAATAATTAAAGATTTTTTTCCAACATTAAAGAAGTATGTCGATTATTTGATGAATGTAGGGTATAAAGATTTATTTATAAATACGGTAGTTATATTTTGTTTAATTTTATTAGCGGCTTTTATTTATGTACCTATTGGTCTTTTACAAGATGTGATTTCAAGTACGATACAGTTATTAGGTGGTATGTCTGGTATTGTTTCTAGAATATATTATTGGATCTTTAATATATTAAGTGCTGTATGTGCGGTTTTAATATTCATGTGGTTATTTAATAAAAGATTTGAACATGTTGAAAAACAAGTTCAGGAGAAGACAGATGGTAAGAATGAAGTTAAAGATAAAGAAGATTCTGATGATAATTTTGACTTACCTAAAGCTAAAAAGAAATAAAAAAGGATTTATATCCTTTTTTTAGTGGCTTTAATGGCTATTTTTTAATAATTTATATTTATTTGATTAATTATACTTGTGATATAAATGTTTGCTTATAAGTCTTAAAACATATAAAAAAGACTTGATTTTATTCAAGTCTTTTTAGTTATTTATTATTTTTGACCAGCTACGTATTTTTCTGTTACAACTTTAGTTTTACCAGTGAATGTCCAACCTTCTAAGTAAGAGTTTTTACTCCAAGTATACTTATAAGATGTAGTTTTCTTAGTAGTAACTGTGGCGTCGATAACAATTGTTGATTGTTTAACACATTTATCACCACTTACGGCATAATCAGTAGGACATGTATAGTATTTAACTGATCCTTTTATAACTTTAGTACATTTAGTACCATTTAATGTTGCAGAGCTATCTTCACAATAATATTTAGTTGTAGTAGCTATCTTGTAACATTTAGTATTAGCACCTGTACCTTCAGCTGTATAACCAGCAGGACAAGTATAATCATATATATCTGTTGGTGTAGCACTTATTTGATATAAGCACTTAGTACCACTTAATGTATATCCAGTAGGACAAGTATATGTTTTACCACCAGATACTAATGTAGCATCTTGAGTAATTGTACAAGTTGTACCACTTAAAGTACCACCATTAGGACAAGTATATGAACCACCAGTTGAACTAGATGATGCATCATATGTCTTAGTACATGTTGAACCATTCTTAGTATATCCAGATGGGCAACTATAAGTAGTTGTTGCTGTTGCATTAGCATTTAATGTACAATTTGTACCATTTCTAGTACCACCATTAGGACAACTATATGAAGTTGATGCTGAAGCATTATAACTACTTGATTTAGTACACTTAGTACCACTTAAATTACCACCATTAGGACAACTATATTTTGTAGATACACTTCTTGTATAGTATGTATATTTATACCAAATACCTTTATTACCACAAGGAGAACCACATACAGCACCAGATACAGCACCAGCATAAACTAATTTAGAAGTAGTTCCTGTATATGCTTGATTTGATGAAGTATAATATCTAGTACCATTACTTACCCATCCACCATAAGAAGTAGATGGAGTAGCATTATAACTACTTGTTGTATAACATTTAGTACCACTTAATGTTCCTCCACTAGGACAACTATATGTTGTTTTAGGAGTAGCACTATATACTTTATAACAACTTGATCCATTCTTAGAATATCCAGCAGGACAAGTATAAGTAGTAGATGCACTAGCATTTTGTGTAATAGTACACTTAGTACCATTTAAAGTACCTCCACTAGGACAAGAGTAATTAGTATTACCAGCTACATATGTAGCAGTATATGATTTAGTACATTTAGTACCATTTTGAGTAAAGCCACTAGGACAAGTATATGAATTACCACCTTGATGTTCAGTAGCATCAATATATTTAATACAATATGAACCATTTAATGTATATCCAGTAGGACAACTATAATCAGTTCTTACTTTAGTTTTAATTGCATTAACATATTCTTTTTGACCTTCAGTAGCTACTTTAGCATCTACTGTAATTGTTTGGTCTGGATTATATACTGGAGTTGCATCAATAGTAGCACCAGTAGTAGCTTTAGTACATTTAGTACCATTTAATTTATAACCTGTAGGACAACTATAAACTTTTTTAGTAGTTGTTACAGCTTTTTTATGTTGATAATAAGTAGTTTTGTATAGTAAGTCATCAATAACGTTACCATCTTTATCGACATTAGGATTACTTGCTATATCGTCATCATTATCATTTGTATTAGTATTATCACTAGTATTGTTACTAGTATTATTATTGTTATTATTATCTACTATTTGAGTAGTACAATTACCGTTTTTACAAACAGAAGTACATCCAATAGTTTCTAGAATATAATCTCTTTGATCACCACAATTAAGTTGAACTTTAAGAGCATATTCATCATCTGATATTTTAGATAATTCTACTTTACTTGATGATTCATCACAAGTAGCACCATCTTTATCAGTAAATCTTATAAGTAAGTGATTATCAAACATTTCTTTTAAAGTCATTGATGTTTGTTCACCAACATTATTTGGTAATTTATCAACAGTATAATAACTTTTAGCTGCATCTTTCATAGCATTAATATTATTATTATAAACACTATCATAGAAAACATCTAAATTAGGTCTTGGGAATAACCATAGTAATAAAATAATAAATAAGATTAACATTACTATTTTAATTAAGATATCTTTCCAATTAAGACCAATTTTGTAGGAATAATTGTTATCTTCGTACATATTCAAAACCTCCCTTCATTAATTTAAGCTTTTTTGATATACGTTGGTATAAGCATTATCTTTACCATAATATTCCATTAAGGCACAATTAATTGTATTTACTTGATTTATATAAGAGAAATTCTTACCATCTGGTTGATCAATTAATAAGTAACCATCATCATCTAATGAGATATCATGTAAGTCATCTTCACATAAGGCGTTGAAGTATTCAGTTATTTTTAAGAAATCAACTTCTGCTTCTTGTTCTTCAGGGTTAGCAGATAATAGTTTATTATGAACAGTAAATGTATTTTTAGTTGTATCAGTTCTAAATGGTTCCATTATATAAACTAATAATTGTAAGATATTTCCTGAGTTAACTCTATCTAAACCTAAGAAATCATTTTTATCATATACTTTACCGTTTAGAGTAAAGCCATCACCATAGACCATATCAGCTAAACTTTGCATCATTGAATCAAATATTCTAGTACATTCTTCTCTATCTGTAGTACATAGCATTGCATTATATTGATCTTCAAACCATTTTAAGTAAGGATAAGCACTACTATTACCAAATAACATGTTATCAACAAAGTTTATTCTATGGAAGTTATTGATATATCCTTGAACTGTATCTTTGAAACTATCTTCGCCACCTTGATATTGAACTGCGAATAAAACATGTTCTGAGTTTAATGGAGCAATAGCTAAGTTAAGGAATTCATCTACTAATGTATAAGCTTCATCTTCGTTTTGTGGTTTATAAGCACCATTCATATATTGAATAAGTGTTTTTAATTCTTCAACTGTATATGGAGCATTTGTACCCATATTATATAGGCCATTAGCATTCATTTCTTCTAATAATTTAGTAGCACGTTCTGTAAGTAATGCATCATCTTTAGCATCACCATAGTTAACCATTTCTGGAACATCACTTGGAACGACTGGAGCTTGTGTTTCTTCAGGTGCTGGTGGATTAGTAGGATCAACAGTAACTTCAGTTGTAGGTTGTTGTGTAGGTGCAATAGTTTCATATGGAACTATTGGAGTTCCTGTATATTGTTCATCTTTTTTATCTGAAAGTTTGCTAAGTCCCCAAGCACTACATCCAACTATTGAAGCTGCTAAGGCAACAATACATGTACCTACAGCTACTTTCTTTAATACAGAATTATTACTTTTTTCTTTAGTTCCAGTAGTAGCTCCTGTTTTTTTAGTTGGATTACCATTATTATAAGCTTTACGTCTGTCGCTATCTAATAAAATTGCTTTTGCTTCATCAAGTTCATCTAATTGTGATATAAATTCACTAGTTTCAATTGCTCCACTATTACGCTTTTGTTGTAAGGCATTTTTCTTCTTAGCATAAGCTTTGATTACTTCGTCTTTAGTAGCGTCATGTGAAACACCTAAAACTTCATATATGTTTTTTGCCATTATAATACCCCCTCTAATAAGCAAAATATCCTTTTTTCTCAAGTAGTTAATCTATCATAACAAGATATAAAAGTCAACTTTATCTTATTATATAGTTAATGTAAAATTTGCCTTGATTAGAACAATAATTTTTCTAACACCGCAATTATATCATTATAGAAGAAATTATGTCAAAATTTGCTATAGTTTTAGAAAAAAATTTTATTAAGGGAATTTTTGTGGTATAATTAGCTAAGTCTTGGGGTAGACTTGGTTTCGACAAGTTACGCTTGAATATGACTGCAAGTGGTAGGAATACCTTAAATTCACAATTAAAATTAAATGACGAAACTTCATATAGTTTCG
>CANQOH010000017.1 GCA_947625425.1 uncultured Bacilli bacterium | reverse complement strand
ATAATATTTTCTTATCTAATTTTGATTTAATTAAACAGATTCCATCTTTAAATGTTAATTATCCTTTCTTAAAAGAAGTAGATAGTTGTGCTTTAAGATGTTCTTTATTTGATTTAGATAACGGATTTCAAAAGTACTTTACTAAGAAAGGTGAATATCCTAGATTTAAAGCTAAAGGAGTAAAGGATAGTTATCGCACTAATTATATAAAAAATAGATATAAAGATAAAATATACGAAAATATAAAATTAGATTTAATAAATAAACAAATAACTTTACCTAAACTAAAAGAAGTAAAAATAAGAGGTTATAGACATTTAAATAAAATAAATGGAAGAATCTTAAATGCTACCGTCTCTAAGGTAGCAAATAAATACTATGTATCAGTATGTGTTGAAGAAGATTTAGATATAAAAGAAATAATACCTTCAAGTGTTGTAGGAATAGATGTAGGTATAAAAAGCTTAGTAACTACAAGTGATGGTATTTCTTATGGTAATCCTAATTACTTAAATAAATATGAAAGAAGAATAAAAAGATTACAAAGAGATTTATCGAGAAAAATAAAAGGAAGTAATAACTACTATAAAATAAAAATCAAATTAGCAGAAATATATAGAAAACTAAAAAATGCTCGTATTAAAACTAATGAAGAAATCGTAAGTAAAATAACCAAAGATTATGACATTATAACAAGTGAAGATTTAAGCATTAAAAAAATGATAGAAGAATCTAAAAAATATCTAAGAAAATCTATAACTAATTCTACAATGGGAGACATTATAAGAAGATTAAAATATAAATGTAAATGGCTCGGTAAGAAATTCTATCAAGTAAATAGATTTTATGCTAGTAGTCAGATATGTTCAAGATGTAATCATAAAGAAGTAGAAATGAAAGATCTAAGTAAAAGGAAATATAAATGTAGAAATTGTGGATTAGAAATAGATAGAGATATAAATGCGAGTATAAATATAATGATTGAAGGATTGTTTAGAAGTTATCAAACGAATTAAAAAATAAAAGAAATAATAAATAATAGAGAAATTAAAAAGAAATAAAAAAGTGTACGGTGGCGACCATCGGAAGTTAGGCTTGTGGAGGAGGAAAATCCTATGAAACAAGAAAAAGGAATCGTGAGGTTTCTTAATGTAAAATATAATAATTTTAATTATTTATTTTGCTTTTGTTCTTAATGTGTATTTACAGATAATAGTTATAATTCTTGTTTACATAAATTTATAATGATATAATTTTTTTATAAGAGTGTATAAGATAGTTGGGGAATTGGTTCTGATAGGATGAATCTTTAATAATTTATTGCTATTAATATATTCTTAAGATGAATGGAGGTATATGATATGTCTTATGATATGGCAAATGATTTAGGTGGTGGAGCAGGAGGTAGTGCTGATACATTAGTTTATGATTCAGAAAAGATTCGTACTTTAGCTTCTGATATGAGTGAAAAACTTGGAACTTTTAATGATCATATAGAAGAAATGTTTACAGTTATTAATACAACAATGAATAGTCCAGAACATTGGCAAGGACAAGCTTATTCACAATTTGCTACCAAATGTAATACTTATAGAGAAAAAGAAATTGCTGATATGGTTTCAAGTTTACAAACTTGGATTTCTTCATTAGAAAGAATTGCAGATTCTGCTGATGATAATACTAGTAAGAATGTTGGATTATTTAGTTAAAATATTGGAGGTGAAATAATGGCAGAAATTTTTAACTATACTAATGTAAAAAGTGATATGGATTCGATAGTTTCTTATAAAGATAGTGCTAAAGCTACTTTAGATGAAATTACAGTTTTACTTAGCGATAATATTAATAATAGTGGTGTAGATCAAGCTTTAGGAGGATCTATTGGACCTATTTGGAATAAATGGAATGCTTTTTCAGAAAGTTTTGTTCAATTTAGTCAATATATAAATAGTATTAGAGACTTAGTTGAAGGTGGACAAGGTAGTGCAAGTAGTCAAAACCAAAACTTCGAAGCTACAAATGCTTCTACTATTGGGCAAACAGAAAGCGCTAGTTAATAGATAATAATACTGTATTCATACAGTATTATATAAGTAAAAGAATCTTCTTCTTTTATTTATATAATATTAGATTATTTGGAGGAAATAGTATGAATTATAATTTTGCGACAGATTCGGAAAAAATTGAAGATTTAGTTGAACTACTAGATTCGAATATTACTAATGCTCAAACAGCAATTAATAATATTTATGAAACAATAAATAATATGGGAACAGATAATACATGGACTGGTAGTACATATGAAGCTTTTGTAACTAAATGTAATTCTTATAAGGAATCATTGGAAAATGCTATTTCTCTTTTAACTGCGTATAAAAATATTCTTTCAAATGTTCATACTAATTCAACAACTTTATATACTGATATTGTTAATATTTGTAATTTAGATTCGGAGTGATAGTATGGCGGGAGAGGTTTTTAATTATCAAAAGATTGCAACGGCAATAAATACTTTAAATGGTTATAATGAGAGCTATGCGACTGCTCTTTCTAATATGGATACGGAAGTAAATGTTGTATTAAATGTAGCTTCGACTTCGGCAGTATATGGTGAAGCAGCTAAGAAGTTAGTTGATTTATGGAATGATAAATGTGCTATTTTAAAAAATTATAAAGGGGTATTTGATGAATGGTTAAGTTTAATTAACGAAGTAGCACAAAATAATTCGGGGTTTGAAGGCAATTATCAGTATGGGGAAAAAGGTAATAGTTTAACATTTACTACAACAGAGAATGAAGCTACTTCTTATACTGGGGCTCAAATTATGGCAGCTTTACTTGCTGGTTCTTCAACAATAGGTGGAGTTCCTATTCAAGGTGAAGATTTAGGCAATGGTCAAATGAAAGTAACAGTTGATGGTAAAGAATTTATTGTTACAAAAGATGCTGATGGAAATGTTATTTCTTATACAGATACAACTAGTAATACAACTTATACTATTAGTAATACGCCTTTTGAAGCAACAGCACAAAGTATATATGATGCTTATCGTAATGGTAATATGACTAATTCTGAATGGAATGATTTTGTTAACTCTTTAAATGCTGAACAAAAAGCGATATTAAGTAATGTTCAAAATGGAGTTTATAAAATAGATTTAGGTGATCCTTTTAAAGCTGATGAAACAGGAGCTGTTACAGTTCAAGGGGCGATATCTTTACTTCAAGGAGAAGATAATGGCTTTAGTACACAGACAATAGATAGTTATAAAGATTTTAATCAAGGTGAACTTGATGGACATACTATTTATGTAGCAGATGCTGAACAAGTAGAAGCTACTTGGGTTGATACATATGTTACTGGTGATGAATGGCAAAGAGCAGGAGATACTGTTTATCATTCTGTAGAAGCGGTTCGAAATAATATCAATAATGAAGCTACATATTTAGATGGATTAGTAACACAAGTTGAAAATTCAGCAACTTATAAGAGTATGAGTTCAGAAGATCAAACAGCTTTGATGTCTTTCCTTACAGCACAAGCTCAAGAACGACGTACATTAGGTGAAGATATGGGTAAAGCAACACAAACTGGTTTCTTTGTTACAGATGGGGCAATTGGTGATGTTAGTACGAAGAGTGCAGTTGTGGGAGGCTATTCTGGTAAAGAAGCTTATCAAAAATCAGTAGATGTTGCTCAAGGCTTTCAAACAAGATTGGATGGTTTATCTTCTGTTTCTTCAATCAATGATATGTTAGATTCACTTGGATTTGATTTATAGTTTATAGAAAGTATGTGATTATATGAGTACAGAAGAAATTATAAATGGTAAAATTGAAAACTTGGAGACTGAATTAACTAATTTACAAGGACAATATGAACTTTTAGATAGTTCTGTCTTATCCAATGATGATTATTCAGTAGGTAATTTAATTGCTAAATTAAAAGCTGCTATTGAGTCTTTAGATGATGGTATAGATAAATTAAAAGGATATATAAATACAATGAATAATAATAAGAAGTGGTGATGATATGTCTTATATAAAATTCGATCGAGAAGCAGCTTCAAGTTTAAAACAAGAATTATTAAATATAAGTACGAGAATTAATAATAATTTAACTTCACTTTCAAGTACAGCTAGTGGAGCGAAGATTAGTACAGATTCTTCTAAATTAAAGGTATATGACGAGAATGATGTTTTAATTCATGATTATACAAATAATGCGACAAGATATAATACAGCAATAGATAATATAGGAAGTAAATGTATGGAATTGCAAAATGTAGTTACAGCAATAAAGGCTGTATCAACTGCATTAGCTAATGTTGAAAGTAAAGTAGATGGTTTTGAAAATCAAGAAGGTCTTAATTTAGACGAAAATGAATATGATTTTTCTTTTTTGGAAGATTATACTACTTCTGTTACTACGGAAGCTTCTAGTAGTAGTGGTACTACTGGATCAGCTAGAAAAGGTAAAGATGAAGATTCTGATGACGGAAGTGGTGGAGATGGCGATGAAGCTAGTCTTGGTAGTCAAGTAGAAGAAGATCCAGCTAATGAAGATCCTGATAAAGAAGGTGAAGATGGTAGTAGTTCTTCTGGAAGTGATGATCCTGATAAACAAGATGATCCTAATAATTCAGAAGATGGTGATAGCTCTTCTTCAGATGAAGGGGATAGAGAAGACGGAAGTGCTAATCCAGCTGAAGATGGTGATACTGATACAGATGGTGATGAATCTGGTGATGGTACTGATTCAGATGCCGAAGATGGTGGTCCTACAAATTCAGATGATGATGGACGAGATGATTCTAATAACAATAATGGTACTGATGGAAGTTATAATAATCCGTTTACGGATAATAAAAACCCAAATAATAATGGTTCTAAGAAAGGTAAGAATAGAGATAGAACGATTCCAACGTTTACTTCAAATCCTTCAGATTCAACAGCTAATAATGGTTTCTATGGCTCATCAGTAGAAACCGGTAAAGGACTTGATGTTTTTGAAAATAATCCATTCAATGGTGGTAGCTTTACAAGTAATAATGGAGTAAATAGTAGTGACTTTGGATATGGTCAAAATAGCTTATCAGATCCTAATTTCTCTGGTAATGGTTCTGGTAATTATGGCGCCTATAATTCAGATGGTTCAGGTAATTATGGAACATATAATTCAGGTAACTTAGGTACTTCTGGTAGTTCAGGCTTTGGTGGAACAATAGGTGCTGGTGTTATTGGAGCTGGGGCTTTAGCTTCTAGTGGTATGGGTAGTGATGGCTCTAGTAACTCATTCTTTGATAAAGTTAAAGATGATTTAGATAAATTATATGAAGACTTTAAGAAAACGAGAATTTATTCAACAATAGTAGCAGTTACAGGGACGATAGTTTCATTTATTTTAAATATTCTTAATGTTATTTCTATTCCTAGTTTATGGATTATTCTGATAATAATCTTATTAGCATATTTTGCATATAGATATTATCGTAAGAAAAAATATGAAAAAGATAAAAAAGCTTTAGAAGATAAAGCAATGTATAATAATAAAAAGTGGATTCAATAATGAATTCCTTTTTTATTGTAATTTTTTAATATATAAGTTATAATTTTAAGAGAATAGGGAGTGTGGCAAGTATGAAAATTATGTTGATGGATGCTACAAAATTAGTAAATTTAACTCTTCCTAATGATGTATTTGGTAATTACTGGATAGTTAATGCTAACCGTGAAAATCTAGTTAGTGTTGAAGCATCTGATGGCAATTGGGTATTAAAAAGTAATAGTGAAGTAAAAGTATTTAGAAATGGGACAGCCGTAGATGATACTTTACTAGAATATGAAAAATTTTATACCCTTAAGAATGTTCTACTTGGGGATAGTTATGTTATTTATACTTGTCCAGTCTATGATGAAAATGCTTTACAATTAAATATTTCTATTAATAGTTTAAATGGTAGTAATACGTGGTATATAGGTAATAATGGAGCTCAGAGTAGTAATGGTTCTAATTATCCAAATATTATTTCTTATGAACAACCAGGAGTAGCAAGGAATCAATTAAAGTTAGATTATAATAGTGGGGTTTATACAGTAACAAATATAAATCCGCAGATTCCAATGTATGTCAATGGTATTCCTGCTACTAGTGCTGATTTAAGATATGGAGATACAATATTTATTTTAGGTTTAAAACTTTCAATTATTAAAGATATATTCTATATTAATAATCCTAATAAATTAGTTAAGTTCGATTCGCAAATGTTTAATATGCGTATTCCACAAGAATTGGATTATTCTAAAATTCCTACAGAACCAGATCCAGTTATTGAAATGTATAAAAAAGAAGATTATTTCTTAAAGCCACCAAGATTTGATGAACGTATTGAAGAAAAGACTTTAGTTATAGATCCACCACCTGCAGCGCAAAAACAAGAAGAAATGCCAGCTATATTGACAATGGGTTCTATGATGATGATGGGTATGAGTTCATTAATGACTGGTATTATGACTTTAACAAATGTTTTAAATGGAACAACAGAGTTAGGTTCTGCTTTACCATCTTTATTAACAGCAGCAGCAATGCTTTGCTGTATGCTTGTTTTACCAACAATTAGTAAAATGTATAATAAACATAAAAAAGTTGTTTATGAAAGAAAAAGACAAGCAACATATAGTAATTATGTTAATAAAAAAAGAGAAGAATTTTTAGTTGAAATGAAAAGAGAACAACAACTTTTAATTGAAAAATATATTCCATTAAAAGATGTTGGGGATATTATTCTTTATAAGAAAAGAAATTTATGGGAGAAGAATATTGATGATTATGATTTCTTATCTTTAAGATTAGGTATTGGTTCAATACCACCATATTTTACAATTAATTATCCTGATGAACACTTCTCTATGGAAGATGAAGATAACTTAATGGGTTATTTAAGAGAATTAGAGAAGGAAACTGATTTACTAGAGAATGTTCCGGTTACTTATTCTTTTGTCGAAAAATATATCACAGCTGTTATTGGACAAAAGAGTGTTACTAATCCATTCTTAAGAGGATTACTATTACAAATCTTTGCTTATCATGGATATGACTCTTTAAAGGTATGTGTATTTACTAATAAAGAAAATGAGAAGTTCTGGGAAGATATTAAAGATTGCCCTTATTTCTGGGATGATAATAGAACAATAAGATTCTTTGGTACTAATACTGATGAAATAGGTCAGATAAGTTCTTACTTTGAAGAGTTATTAAATAGTATTAAGGAAGCTAATGAAGAAAGAGATAGTATTGGTTCACAAAAAGCAACAGCTAAATTATCAACAAGATATTTAATTATTACGGATGATATAGATTTAGTTAGAAATGTTAGTGTTATTCGTTCTTTAATTGAATCAGTTGAATATGTTGGTATTAGTTTATTAATCTTTACTGAAAAATTAAATTCTTTACCAAATGAAGTTGAACACTTTATTAGTGTAGATGAACGTACTGGTGGCGTATTTGAAAGAGTATTATCTGATAGTAGAAGAATTAATTTTGTACCAGATTTTATGTATGGTTCATTAGAAAAATATACTTATGTATTATCTAATATTCCAATAGCCTTAAATGGTGGTAAGTTCCAACTACCTTCTTCATATTCATTCTTAGAAATGTATAATGTATCTAATGTTAATCAGTTAAATGCTTTAGCTAAATGGAAAGAAAGTGATCCAATTAATTCACTGGCTGTTCCAATAGGGGTTAATGAATATGGTGATTTATTTAAGTTAGACTTACATGAAAAAGCTCATGGACCACATGGTTTAATTGCTGGTATGACTGGTTCTGGTAAATCAGAATTTATTATTACATTTATTTTAAGTACAGCAATTAATTTCCATCCATATGAAGTACAATTTGTTTTAATCGACTACAAAGGTGGAGGTTTAGCTGGTGCTTTTGAAAATAGAGAAACTGGTCTTCGATTACCACACTTAGCAGGTACAATAACGAACTTAGATGTTAGTGAAATTAATCGTAGTTTAGCTTCATTACAAAGTGAACTTAAAAGACGTCAAGCGGTATTTAATAAAGCAAGAGATAAAGTTGGTGAATCAACAATAGATATTTATAAATATCAAAGACTATATCGTAATGGTCAAGTAGATGAACCAGTATCACACTTGTTTATTATTTCCGATGAGTTCGCCGAATTAAAAGCTCAACAACCAGATTTCATGAATGAACTTATTTCAACTGCCCGTATTGGTCGTTCTCTTGGTGTTCACTTAATTTTAGCAACACAAAAACCTAGTGGTGTTGTTAATGATCAAATCTGGTCCAATGCGAAGTTTAAAGTATGTTTAAAAGTACAAGATAGATCAGATAGTCAAGAAATGATTAAGAGACCAGATGCTGCTTCATTAAAAGAAACAGGTCGTTTCTTCCTACAAGTTGGTTATGATGAATACTTTGCTTTAGGTCAATCGGCTTGGACAGGCGCGCCTTATTATGAATCAGATGTTAGAAAGAAAAAAATAGATAATTCAATAACATTTGTTGATAATTTAGGAATGCCTATTAAAGTAGTTGAAGATGGACGTAATAGTGTTTCTGGTGTACTTAAAGGTGAAGAATTACCTAATATTATGAAGTATTTAGTTGATGTTTCGAAAAAAGAAAATATTAAAGTTAAACAATTATGGCTAAATGCTTTAGCACCTGTTATATATATAGATGCATTAAAAGAAAAATATAGTTATAAAAAGATTGCTTGTGATATTAATCCAGTAATTGGTGAATATGATGCGCCTAACTTACAAAAACAAGGATTACTTACAATGCCAATTACAAGAGAGGGTAACTGGATAGTTTATGGTATGGCGGATAGTGGTAAAGAAGAAATGATTAATTCATTAGTTTATTCTTGTATTACAACTTATTCACCAGCAGAACTTAATATGTATTTACTTGATTTTGGTGCTGAGACTTTAAAAGTTTATCGTAAAGCTCCACAAGTTGGTGATGTTATCTTACAAAATGATGTTGATAAAGTAATTAACTTATGGAAAGTAATAAGTGATACTATTGCTAAGAGGAAAAAATTATTTGCTGATTATGGTGGAGATTTTATATCTTATAGTAAAGCAACTGGTAAAGTAGTACCTAATATTTTAATTATTATTAATGGCTTTGAGTTATATAATGAAAACTTTGGTGATGATACATTTGACTTACTAGCAACAATTACGCGTGATTGTCAAAAATATGGTGTTTACTTTGTTATGACATCAACAACATCTAATGGTATTAGAAATAGACTTTCTCAATACTTACCAAATCACTTAGTATTCCAAATGAATGATAAATATGATTATTCTTCATTATTATCTAGAACAAAGATTGAACCAGCTAATATTACGGGACGTGGTTTAGTTAAATTAGAAGATATCTTTGAATTCCAAGCGGCTGTTCCAACAGAAAAAGAAAAACTTAATACTTTTGTTTTAGATAAGATTAATGAACTATGTAAGTTATATCCTGATAGTGCACCTAAAGTACCTGTACTTCCTGAAGTTGTTACAGTTGCTTATTGTGCTGATGAAAGAAAAGGAGTTAACTCTATTCCTGTTGGTATTGAAAAAGAATCATTACAAGTTAGAACATTTGATTTAACAAGAAGTACAGTTAATATAATTACTGGTATGGAATTTGGTGATATTAAGAACTTTGGTGAATTATTTATTAGAGAAGTTGCTAATGTCATTGGTAAGAATTGTTATGTTTATGACTTAGAAAAGAGTTATAAAGATCTAGAAAGTTATACAACTTATTATGATAATACAATATTAGATAACTTTAAGGCTTTTGGTAAACAAGTCTTTGATATGTATAATAAATATAAAGAATCGGGATTTGATGTTAATTCATTAAAAGATTATGGTGAATATGTATGCTTTATCGTTGGAATTGATAAGTTTAAAAATATGTTAGGTACAGAATTTGATGGTGCTTATAGTGGTTTGATTTCAATGATAAAAGGAATGCCAAAAGTAAGATTTGTTATTATAGATTCTAGTGATAATCTTAAGAAACGTGAATTTGAGTCTTGGTATAAAGATACTGTTTCTGGTACAAGAGGTGTTTGGATTGGTAATGGTATGGGTACACAATATACAATTAAATCTACGTTATCTTCAAGAGTATTATCAGCAAAACTAGAGAAGAATTTTGGTTATTTTGTAGACGGAAATACAACTGTTTTAGTTAAGGTTATTTCTGAAATGGGAGAAGAAGACGTTTACGAGACATTATAAAAGGTTAACAGGTGTTAACCTTTTGTTTATTCAATTGACTTTACATTTTTTAAAGTGTATTATAAATATATAAGAGTATAATCGATGGTTGTGGGGAATTGGTCAGAAATGGTGTGACTATCATATATTCTTAAGTCTACGATTTTAATAGGAGGTTTTATTATGAATAATAATAAGGTCTGTGTAGATTTGATTGTACCTAGCATTGAAGAACGATACAATGTTTTCATTCCTGTTAATAAGAAGACTATTGAAATTATATTCTTATTAAATAAAGCGATTAGTGATATGACAGATAATAGTTTTCCGATATCTGATGAATTATCATTAATTAATGCTGATAATGGAGCGGTTTATGATGTTGATAAGACTTTCTTGGAAAACGACATTTTAAACGGAGCGAAAATTATTTTAATTTAAATTTGAGGAGGTGAAACGATGGCTGCAGAAACAATTGATGATTTTAGATATAATGCTCAAGGTATGAGTGATGTTATTGCTAATTTAAAAAGTGCTAAAGAAGAAGCTGATAATTTAGCAGATAATATTCAATCTATTTTAAGAGATAAACTTATGGCAGAAGGTATAGTTGGTAGTACTGCTGATGTATTAATTGAGACTTTTGATAAAGAAGTTGTTCAACCTCTATTAGGTTTTTCTGAACAAAGTCAAACTTACATTACGCAAAATGAAACTGTTCAACAATTAGAAGATGAAAATAGCCAAAGAAACCAACAAGTCGCTTCAATGTAATTTATAGAAAGGAATGATTTTTAATGAATAATGAAACTTTTAACGCCGATGCTGCAAGAAGAGCAGTTGAGAACGCTAGAACAGAAATTCAAGAATTAGTTAGAAATTTTGAAAAAACTCGTGAAAATGTTACAGAAAATTTTGATCAAAATGCAACTAAAACTGCAGCTTTAGGTGGTTCATTAGGTTCTCAAGCACAAAGAACATTTGAAGAAAACAATTCATCTGTATTTGATCAATTAAATGCAAAAATGGATGATTTTATTAATAATAGAGTAGAAACTATTATCAAAAATAGTGTTGAAATGGAAGATGCTGCAAGAGCAACTTATGGTGCTTAATTAAAAAACTTGTACTGCGTTTTACGCAGTATATTATAAGTAAAAGAATTCGTTCTTTTATTTATAATGTACTTGTAGTATGAAGGGATTGATTATATATGGCATATAATTTTGAAGTTGATAGTACTAAAGTAGAAGAACTCGCTACTAAGATGGACGAATGGGCAAATAAATTGCAGGAAGAATTTGATACTATTTACAGCTTAATTGGTGATCTACAAAATGTTTGGGATGGTAATTCTTATCAAACTTTTAAGGTTAGATGTGATGAATTTAGACCGGCTATGGATACAATAGTTACAACGTATAAAGCATATGGTCTTCTATTTAAGTCTAACGTTATAGATGCTGATACTACTTTAGAAGAAGAATTAAATACTTTATTTAGTAATATAAGTTAGGAGATTTAATATGGATGAAACTGTTGTACAAGTAGAAAAATTTGATGCAGCTGGTGTTGATTCAGCTTTACAGACTTTGAATGAACATTTTGATGCTGTAGCACAAATAATTCAAGAATGTAATGATGCTATAACTCAAACTTATGTAAATATATCTGAAGGAGCTATATTTGGTGAATTAGGATTACATCTGCAAGAAATATGGGATGAAAATGGTGCGAACTTTAGTGATTTTCATAAGAATTTTGAAGAGTGGAATAAAATGGTTGGTATTATTACTGCTAATAATCTTGAATTTGAAGCCTCAGCACTTGAGGCATTTAGAACGACATCCTTTAAGATGGATGGTGTTCAAGAAGCAAGACAAAAGATTTTCTTTGAAAACTCTGATAAAACAACAAATTATAAGGGTGGATCAACTTATTCATATTATGATGAAAAAGGTAATTTAATAAAAACTTCTTATGATAAAGATAATAAAATATATCAATCAAGTATTTCTGAAGATGATGGAAATACTAGTAAGATCTCTTTATATAAATATGATGAAAAAGGTAATTATTCTGTAATTGGACCAGATGGTAAACCTCAATATTATGATAAAGATGGAAATACAATAGATAAACCTATTACTTTTGGTGCTGATGGTAGACCTTTAGGTCAAGCTGCATTAGAAGAGGCAATAATTGATCAAGCAGGAGAATATTTAGAAGATAAAGATATTAGGACTTTAAGTATTTATAGTAATGAATTTAAAAATCTTCCTCCTGAGGTTCAAGACGTTATTAAAAAGGTAAAAGATTTAGGTGTTCCAAATGGTAGTGATGATTGGAAGACAGCATTTGATGCTTTACCTGATGATGTTAAGGATATTGCATTATCTCAATATCAAGGAGTTGTTAAAACAGAAGTTGGTAATGGATATAAAATTACGACAACTGTTCCTGAAGGTGAATATGATGGTGAACACATTGTAATTCCTAAAGAGCAAAGTACAGATAATGTACATGTTATTATTGATTCTGCAAATAAAGTTGTTGATTCATTAAATAGCCGTTCTCAAACATTAGCTGATATGCAAACTAACTTATCAAATAATGCGGTATTTAATGGTTTAGATCAAGGCACTAGAGATCAAATAAATGATTATTTAACTCGTCAACAGCAAGCGGTATCTGATGCTTCCACGAAAATATCTGGTGATATTTACTATGGTGGTGGTTCAAGTGATGGCGTTGTTGGAGATGCAGTTAGTTTCTTCCATTGGGGAAGCGATACATCTGCAGTTTCTAAAGCTTATGAATGCGCTAATAGTTGGAAAGATGATCTTAGTAATATTGATTCAGCAGCGACAACCGAGGCATATTTGAATAGTTTTGGTATTTTCTTATAAAAATAACAGAAAGAAAAAGGTGATATTATGTCATTACAAAGAGCACAAGAGGTTGCAATGGCCGATGGTGGTGGCGGTGGCAGCGTTTATACAACGATGAGAGGAGCCACTTCATATTTAAATACTTTAAAAGCATTATTAGAAGGATTAAGAGATTTGTGTAATAGTGATATTTTGCAAAAAAATGATGATGAATGGAGTAAAGTTCAAAAACTTATCGGTGATTTGGCTGATAAAGTAGACGGCATTGTAAATGATTGCAAATCTGATATGTCTGAAATGGAAGCAATTGATAATCTTCTATGATAGTAGAAAGGTGATATTATGGGAAAAGTTAAATATTCAGCTGAAGCTAAAGTAAAAGCCGATAAAAAAATAACAACTGTTAACAATTATCTAGGCTATATTTCTCAATCACTGGATAATTTTACTAGTGACACCGATGAAATTACAGCTTCATGGAAAAAACTATATTGTGATGGTGGACATTATTCAACTCATTATTATACAGATTATAATGCAACTCCATCTTATGATAGTTCGGATAAGGATAAAAAAAATCCTCATTATCCTCAACGTCATTATTATACAATTTCTGATGTTCCTGGAGCCCCTGGTAGTAGGTATGAAACGATATCTGATACTACTAGTGCAATTAAGACTTATATAGATGATCAAATTACATCTTATAATGGATTTAGGGATAATGCTGTTAGTTCAGTATCGGGATTTAGTGATGAAGTTAAACAAAAAGTTGAACAATTGAGTACTTTATTAAATAATATTGCTACTTCGATTGATACCTTTGAAGATACTCCTGTATCAATAAAAGAAGCAATTGAAAAACTTTGGAGTGAAGTTGGACTAAGTCTGGACGGAATTTCTTTTAAAGAGGTTACATTTGAAGATGGCACAATTGAAAAAGTAATGTTTACTTATACAGACGAAGATGGTAAAGAAATAACTATAGATATTTCTGAAGCATTAAATGCTTTTTATACATATACTGGTTCATCTATGGAAAGTTCAATCAAATATGAAACAGTTCTTGAATCAATGAACTTGACAGAGTCTGAAAAGGATGCGTATCGTGCGGCTAATATTTTGGATACCCATGCGTATGTTGATAAAGCTGCTAGGAGTGGATTATTTAAATTGGCGTCTTCTGCTTCTATTGGAGGATTTTATGGCGATGTTGTTAGTAAAAATACTAATGCAACAGTATCAAAAAATATGGATGTGGCATATAATAATCTTCTAAGAAAAATAGAAAATAAAATTGGAAAAGATAAATATAATGATTCATATAAAGATTTGTTAACATCTAGTGTTGGTGGTTTATTTGTAGGTGCTGGAATGGAAATGGCTAACAAAGTTAGAGATGATGATGATTTCCCATTAACTAGAAAAATAAACTTTAATAATAAAAACGATGCTACTTTGAAACGTCTAGAAGAGCAGAAAGCAGTTACTGAAGAAAAAGCTGCAAAAGCCGAAGAATATGAAGAAAAAAGAGCAGAAGCTGATGCAGCAGCTGCAGCGGCTGAAGCGGCTGAGGCTGCTAGAAATACTAAACCATCTAAGACAGTTGACACATACGGTGATGATGGATATGGCGACGTTGAATTTTTTGGTGATGAAGATGTAGGTGGTGAATCTATTCCTAGCATAGAGGAATTAACTGATGATGACTTCCCAGATACTGAAGTGTTAGAACCAACTGAAGACTTTAATCCTGATATTATTAGGCCAACACAAGACGAGGTTAGACCTGCACCAGAACGTGATGCTTTAACTAATGATGATATTGATAGTTTGGCTCAGGATGCTTATTTTGATAAATATACACCAGAACAATTAGCTAATTATAGAAATGAACAAGTTAATGAATTTGATAGCTTATTTAATAGCGATGATAAATCTGATTTAATAGATTTCTATAATGATGCTGGATATGATTTAAATGATGCTAAAATATTGGCTGATAATAAAGAATTAGGTTTAGCCGCATTCTTAGCTGCTAAACAAAGTGCAGATTTAGCAGATTTATCTAAATCAATTGCTCAAAGTTCTAATATGAATATGTCAATGTTTGATACTAGATTTGACAATGGAGCATCTTATGGTGATTTGATGTCAGGTAAAACTAATGCATTCTTATCAAATCCTAGTAGTGATCCTAATGTTAGCAGTGCTAGAGAAACAATGAATAATGCTAAATCAAATTATGATTCAGCTGTAGATAAAGCTAAAAAATCAGTTGATAATGCTAATGAAAATAAAGAAAAATTAGACAATGTTAAAAAGAAAATTACTAGAAAATCTGGAGGAGACAGTAGTAAGTGGTCTGACGAAGATGTTAAAGAATATAATGATGCAGTTAATGAATATAACGATTCTGTAAAACAAGCTAATGACGATGTTGCTGCTGCACAAAATGCGAAGAATGAATATGAAAGCTCTAAAGATATTTATGAATCTAGTAAGCAAGAATTCTATGATAAGGTACAGGAAGAGATGGCAGAAAATATTAACAATAATGCTAATTCTAACTCTTCAGATGATTTCTCTAGTCAAGGTTCTTCAAATGGTGAAGATTTGATACCGGATGTACCAGATGGTAATAATAATGGTAATGGAAGTCCTGGTACAGATGATTCTGGAATGGGATTTGGAAAGCCTTCAGATAATACAGGCAGTAGCGGTAATACCGGTGGCAATACTGATGGTAATACCGGTGGCAGTGATTTGAGTACACCGCCTGAAAATGATGGTAATGTAGGCGTTGATGATTCTGGATCTGGTTTGGGATTTAGAGATGATAATGATTTTGGTACTGGTACAGGAGATCAATCTGGTACAGGTGAATCATCAGATGACAATTCAGAATATATTTATGATGATGGTATAGAAGATTCTAGTAATGATGATTCTGAACCTAGAGTATCAAATAGTGGTATAGGATTTTAAAAGATAAGGAGGAAATGAAATGAGAGAAAAATATTTACCAATTGGAACAGTAGTGTTATTAAAAGGTGGAAGAAAAAGAGCGATGATTACAGGTTTTTGCTCTGTAGCTCAAGAAAATCAAGAAAAAATCTTTGATTATAGTGGATGTGTATATCCTGAAGGATATTTAAGCTCTAATCAAGTTTGTTTATTTGATCATGATCAAATTGAAAAAATTTTCTTCCTTGGCTTTGAAGATGATGAAGAAAAAACATTTAAAGATAAATTAAATAAAATTGTTTCTTCTATTGAACATGATAACGGAAATACAAATGTAGATGCTACTCAAGAGGTACAAACTAGTGGTGCAAATGTTGAAAATATAACTCCATTTGCAGCTGCTTCTGAAGAAGCATAATAAAAAGAAAAGGCTTTTGCCTTTTTTTACATTTTTAAAAAACTTATATTGATTAATTTACATAATTCTTATATAATTAAATGTATAAGGATATGATGAGTAAGCTAGGGGTGTTTGGTATATTGAGTCAAGCATTGTATTCTTAAAATTACTTGACTATATTCTTATAAAATTTTATGGAGGTGAAGATATGTCAAATGGTTTAGCTATTGATACAGATTTAGTAAACTCTTCTGGAAGTGGAATTAATACTAGTGGTACTAATTTTCAAAATGAGGTAGCAAGTTTCAGATCTCACGTATCAGCTATTTTAGGTATCTGGTCAGGAGCCGATGCTGACGAATTTTCAAGAGTAGCAGATGAAGTTGGAACATTACTTGATAAAGCTTCTGTTACAGTTCAAGAGGTTGGAACACATTTAGTTAATACTGCAACTGCAATGGATACTACAGTTGAAGAAAACAAAGCCAGAATGGCTGGTATTTAATCTAATTTTATAGGAAAGGAATGAAATAAAATGGCAGTTGATAAATTAAATTATGGACAATATAATTCAGAACATTCTGCAATTAATACTTGCATTGGAAATATTGAAGCTGAATTAACTACTGCAAATACTAAGCTTCAAGAAGCAACAGCTGATGCTTCAGGTACTTGGGCTAGTACAGATATTGATGATTGGAATATGATTTATTCTGATATAAATTCTAAATTTGAAAGACTTCAAGCTTTAATGAAAGCTTCAGGTGTTTCTGCAGAAGCTACTCAAACTACTGAAAATGCATACAGTGGATTTGGTTCAGCAGGAACTGGAAATTAATAAAAATAAATGTACTACAATAAGTAGTACATTGTAAGTTGCTAAACTTTGGCAATTTACAATGTATTATTTGTATAAATACAGAAAGATGGTGTGATTATGGCATGGGATTTTACAGCAGATAGTGAAATTCAAAAAACACTTGCTACTACTTTAGACGAAGGCGCTGGTAAATTTGATGATAAGATTGCTGAAATGTATGGGGAAATTGATTCATTAAGCACACATTGGGTTGGTGAAGACTATGATGCCTACAAAACTGGAACTGAAGGATATAAAACTGCCCTTCAGGATTTATCTAATGGAATAAGAATGTTTAGTAAGCATTTTGATACAATGGCTGGTGGTACTGATGATCTTGCACAAAAGTTAGCTGATACTATCATTAATGCAACTTCAGGTCCTAATGGATCAGGCTCAGGATCTGGTGATTCTGGTCAAGGTAGTGGAAATACACAACCTGGCGATGGTACGCAAACTGGTGGCGGTACTGGAACACAACCTGGTGATGGTGATGGTTCTCAAACTGGTGATGGTTCACAAGCTGGAGACGGCTCACAAGCTGGTGATGGTTCTCAGGCAGGTGACGGTTCACAAGCTGGTGATGGTTCACAAGCAGGTGACGGTTCACAAGCTGGTGATGGTTCACAAGCTGGTGCTGGTGAAAAAGCTGATGTTGTTACAACTTATCAAAGTGGTGACATGATAAAAATAAATGGTGAGGATTATGGCTATTATGGAAGTGTAAAAAAACCAAATGGCGAATTAGTAGATCTTGTTACTAAATATAATCCAGATACTCAAAAATATGATTTATATTATCGTAATGCTAATGGTGATGTTACTCGTGCTCAAGCTAGTACTGTTAATGGAGCAGGTCAAACTGTAACATATGCAGCGACAGTAGAAGACATTGGTGGTTCAAGAACAATAAATGCCCATGGCTATAATGTTGATGTTGGTATCAATGTTGATATAGATGGTATATCAATTACTGGTGGCAATAAAGATAAATTGATTGCTTCCTCTGTAACATATACTGGAGTTGAAGGCTTACCAACTAATTCTGGTGTATCAGGAGCTCCTTCTAATAGTTCAGGACTTACTTTAACTTCTGATGGCTCAACTTTAGATTCATTCTCTACAGGTGTAGATGGTGGAACGGTTAATAATTATACTTTAGTAAAAGCTACAGGATTATCTTATATTACTAATAATGCTACAGATGGTGTTGTTGTTCAAGTTCCTCAAGGAACAGATTTACAATGGGATCCAGCTTGGAATGTAACTGGATATGATTTTGATACAAAAAATGGACCTGTTTATTTGATGTGGGATTCTACTGCTGCTTCAGGACAAGGAGCATTCCACATTGTTGATGAATATGGTAATGTCATAGTTACAAAAGATTTTACTTTAGATGGATTTAATAATGATGCTGGACACTGGAAATAAAAGAGAGTGAGGTGTTGATATGGCAGAAAGAAAATTTGATTACCAACAAGTTGGTGATATATATCAAAGCATGCTTAAAACAATTGGTAGTGCTGGTGATGGTGAATCTATTGCTGGCATATTAGATTCGTTAAATAAAGAAATGGATGCTCGTGTTAATGTTGAAGATGAAGCTATATTTGGTAGTTTAGGTGCTCAGTTAAGTTTAGACTGGGATAATGCTTCTTCAAATTTCCCTGGATTCGTTTCTAAGTTTAGTAACTGGGCTACTTTAATTGCTCAGAGTGGTGCAAATTATAGTGAATTTGAAAATGATATTAAGGGTTTTAAAAAGGAAGATGAAGGTACATATTTAGGAGCTGCTAGTGGAGGCATACATGAAAATTATGTTGCTACTTCTACTTATAATCAGTATCAAGCTCAAAATATGGAGAGTTATTTAAATAGTTTAGATAATGTACGAGAATTAAATCAATTAACTGGTGCAACATATCTTACAACTGATTCAGAGGGCATATTAAAACGTCATCAAATATTTGCTACAGCAGTTGGTATTGCAGACATTGCTGCTGTTATTTGGACTGGTATGGCGGCATATGGAATTGCTGGCGGAACGGCTGCTGGTACAGAACTAGTTCCATCAAATCCAACACCAACAGGTCCAACTGGTGGCAGTGGTACAGGTGCTCCACAGTTACCAGCTCATGAAACACCTTTATTAACTGGTGGTGGACGAGGCTTACCAATAGATGAATTTGCAACTAAGGTTGCTTTAACAAATCCTGGCAGTGCTGGAACAGAAGCTTTATTAAATATGGCTAATCAGGCACAAGCTGCGGGAGCAACAATGGCTAGTTGGGATTCTACTGTTCCTAATATACTTCAGTTCTTTGATGGTGCTGGTAAACTTATTGCTGAAGCTAATGGAACTACTGGAGTATTTACATTATTCTAATATAAAGAATATTCTGAAAGGAGAGATTTATTATGGCAAGTGGAGTTGCGACCCATCAAGAGGGGAATGTAAAATATACAGCGAATTATAGTGTTGATCCTTCTGGCTTTGGTTATTCTATAATTACTGATGATATAAAAGCTGATTTCAAATTTTTGATAGAAGATTTACCTAAAAAGTTAGATGATGCGATGGAAGAATTTAAAAAAATAGATACCATTGATACTACATTTGAATTTGGAGATGTTAAGGATTTATCAGCAGCTAGGGATGAATTACAACAAGATATAAACAATTTGAAGACATCTTTAAGTGAATTGCATTCTGCTTTTATGACAGATATAGATAATATTAATTATGAGTTAGAATATAATTTTGGTTGGGTTTTAATTGGTGAGGTTAAAGGAAGTACAAGATCCGAGACTGTACCTGAGCCAACAACTACTGATAATTAAGTAGAATAGGAGAGAATGTTATGACAAAGGTAAAGATTAATAATTCGGGTTTTACTGAAATACAAACCGATGTTGATACATCAAAAAAGTATGTTACTGAATCTATAGAAGAAATATGGGCAACTAATTTTTCTAATTTATATAATAACTTTATAACAAATGGTTTTTTAGAAGACTTATATAAAGATGCGGAAAGTAAATTTAATGCGTTATTTGGTGGTGGTACTGCTATCATTGGTGGTGGTGGCGCTATTGTATCCGGTTGCGCAGCTTCAGCTGTTGCTCAGGGAGTTACATTAGCTGGTATTGCTGGCTGTATTCCTGTTGCTGGATGGATAATTGCGGCTATTATCTTAGCAGCTTTAGCTATTATAGGAATTGCTTATTTTGTTAAATCTGCAAGTGATGTTCAATTTAAGCATGATGCTAGAGATGTTTTTGAAAACTTGTTAACAGAGTGTTATAATGGCGATCAATATAATATGCAAGCTTTAGAAAATGTTGAAACAAAAATGGAAAATGTTCGTTTATCTTTACAAAGTGTTTTGTTTCAAATTGCTGATTTCCAAACTAAATATGCAAATTTAGAAAGTGCTGCAGCTGATGCTGGTGTTGAAACTCAGTTAGCTGGTGATGGAACAACACTTTTAGGTATTCAAACTGAAGTTACAATAGATGGTGAAACAATTGAAACTACTACTAGCGAAGCTATGAATGCTTTTTTCACTTATTCAGATACTGTAATGAATGCAGAAATTGCTGCTGATTTCTTACAAAGAGAATATGGATATGATGTTAATTTTACAGATATAGTTAAAAATGCTAATGCATTTATGGCACAAACTCTTAAGAGTGGATTATATAGTCATGAATTTGTTGATGCTTTATTACCTAAATATGAAGCAGAAGGAAAAATTGATCCAGAGGCTGCACAAAATCAAATTAAAGATATTACTAAGTTAAGTTTAGATGAAATTAAAGCTATGTTGGCTAATGGTACAGATATTGGCCAAAGCTTAGGTTTATCTGGTGCTATGTTAGGTGGTGCTTTATTAGGAGTACTTGGTAAAGATCCTGAAGATCCAGGTGATGGTTCTCAAAAACCAATAACACCAACACCAGATCCACCAAATACAGGTGGAGGCTACTATGGTGGTGGTTATGTTACACCAACGCCTACTCCTGGTGATGAAGATGATGAAAATGACGAAAATGAAGATAAACCAGATGATACTGAAGATACAGATACAGAAAGTCAATTAGAAGAAATTGTTGATATTGAAATTCCTGAAGAGGAGATTAAACCTGACTTTGGTGAAGTCGACTACGATCAAATGGCTAGAGATGAATATGAATTTGGAACTCCTGTTGAAGAAATCATTGAACATCGTAATGAACTTTTAGCTTCATTTGAAGCAGCATATGAATCTGGAGATTTAACTGGTCTTGAAGCTGACCTTCAAAAATATGGTTATTCTCAAGCTGAAGTTGATGCAATCTTAAATGATAGATTTAAATGTTATAAAGCTTTACTTGAAGGTGATGAGAGAGCAATTCTTGCTGAAAAAGCAGCTGCTTTAGCTGCTGCTGATGGAATTACTGATTATCAATCTCATTGGAGCGATAAACCTAATTATGATGACTTATCATCAGAGGGTCCAAGTGAATTATTAACATTACGTAGTACTGATGAAAATATTCGTCAATTAAAGACAGATTTAGATACAGCTAGAGAAAATTATAAGACTGTTGCTGATGAAACTAATACTTTAGTTAAAGAAGCTTCGGCTAATAAAGCTAAAGTTGATGAACTTAAAGAAAAATTCGATAAAGAATTTGGTGCTGATGAAAGTAAATGGTCAAAAGAAGCTGTTGAAGAATATAATGAAGCTGTTAAAGCATCTACTGAAAGTTCAGATAAAGTTAAAGAGTTAAAAGAAAAATTTGAAGAAGAATATGGAACAGATACTGAACAATGGTCTAAAGAAGCTCTAGAACAATATAATGAGGCATTAAAAACTAAGAGTGAAAGTGATGCTAAAGTTCAAGAATTAAAAGAAAAATATGATAAAGAATATGGTACTGAAAATAGTAAGTGGTCAAAAGAAGCTATCGCTGAATATAACGATGCTGTAAAAGCTTATAATGAAAGTGCTAATAAAGTTAAAGAACAACTTACTAAGTTAGATGAAGCTAAGACTGCTTATAATGAAAACTTAGAAAAATTTGAAACTGCTAAAGAAGAGTACTATAAGAAATTAAATCAAGAAGATGGTTCTGTAGTTTCTGATGATGGCTCTAATGGTATGCCTGATGGTACAGGAGCTCCTGATGGCTCATTTAACCCTGATTCAAATACTTCTGGTGATGGTATTACTGTGAGTGATACTGGTATTGGTGTTACTGATAATGGTAATAGTAGTGGATTAGGAGTTATGGATAGTAGTGATGGTACTTCTAATATAAGTGGTGATTTAAGTAATCCATTAAATGATGTCTTTGGAGCAAGTGATAACTCAAATAATAACTCTGGAGGAGTTAGAGTTTCTGACATTGGCATTGGTTTTGATAATTAAAATATAATAGATGGTTGGTGATATATGTGAAAAAAGGTCTTTTACCAATAGGATCAGTCGTTTTACTTGAAGGTGGTACTAGAAAAGTAATGATTTGTGGTTATTCATCAAAAGGTGATGATAACGAAAAAGTTTTTGATTACAACGGCTGTATTTTCCCTGAAGGATTTTTAGAAAATATCTATTTATTATTTGACCATGATCAAATTGATACAATAGAATTTGTCGGATATAAAAACGATAAGTTTGAAGAGATGATGAGTCAAGGAATTACTTCTAAAGTTATGGCTAATAGTGGCTTAGAAGGACCAAATGCTAGTTCTGGAGGTTCAAAGAGACGTGGTAGATTAAGAAAAGCTCCAACTAATCCGATGTCTATTTCTGAAATGCGTGCTAAATATACGACAGAAAAAATTTCAGGTGGTCAAACTAAGAAATTCGATTTTAGTTCTTTAGATAGAAAGTAAATGGAAAGGGTATTGATATGAATAAAGAATTTTTACCAATAGGTAGTGTTGTCTTACTAAAAGGTGGTACTCATGAAATTATGATTAATGGTTATTGTGCTGTAGCTGCTGATAAGAAAGATAAGACTTTTGATTATCGTGGATGTCCTTATCCAGAAGGAATTATAGAATCTAGTGGAGTTGCTTTATTTGATATAGATCAAATAGATAAGGTTTGTTTTACGGGATTCAAAAATGAAGAATCAATTGATTTCTTAGATAAACTAGAAGCTATTATAAATAAATAGTGTAAAAAATCTACTTTTATAGTAGATTTTTTAATTTTGGTTATTGAAATTATTTAGAAAAGATTGTATACTTAAATAGACTTTTTACTTTGACAATTAGTTTTTGAAGTTTAGACCACTATAGGGGATTTTTACGCAAAAAAAGGTATAGTGGAGTTTTGTTTTGGAAAGAAGAGGGTGGTACAATGGCAATAACTGGCAGAGATTTTAAACTGGAAGAGCGTAGACTTGAAGAGGTCTTAAAACTACTTGATGATAAGCTCTCAGAAATGGGAGAAGACATCTTTGAAGATGAAGACAAGTATAAGGAATTCAGAAGATATACTTGGGATAATATGCGAGCGATGGATGCCCAAGAACTTAATCAAGCTAAAGCAGATTCAGAATTTGAAGCAAATAAAATATTGATGAAGCAAGATTATTTTAAAAAGTTATATCGGATTAAGGATAATCCATATTTTGCATCAATTGTCTTTGAAGATGACAATAAAGAAAAGTTTAGTGTTTATTTAGGTCTTACTTATTTAAAAGATGATGATTACGGCAATATTATTTATGACTGGCGTAGTCCAATATGTAGTTTATTTTATGATTTTGAAGTAGGAAAAGCTGTTTATGCAGCACCTGGAGGTCCAGTATCAGGTAATTTACTTCGTAAAAGACAATATAAGATAGAAAAAAGAAAATTATTAAGTGCCTTTGATAATTCAATGAATATTGATGATGATTTATTACAAGAAGTATTAGCTAGTGATAGTAATGAAAAGATGAAGAACATAGTTAATACTATTCAACAAGAGCAAAATAATGTTATTCGTAATGTAAGAGATAAGACTTTAATAGTATCAGGTATTGCTGGTAGTGGTAAAACAAGTGTGGCTTTACATAGAATTGCTTTCTTATTATATAAGATTAAAAATTTAACGAGTAATGATGTTTTAATTTTTTCACCAAATCAAATATTTACCGAATATATATCTAATGTCTTACCAGAGTTAGGTGAAGATAATACTTTACAAACAACTTTTAATGAATATCTAAGTCATACTATAACAGAGTTTAGTGAAGTAGAACCATTTATGGACTTTATTGGTAAGTATTACTCAGAGAAAGTTAGTAATATCGAATTAATTAAATATAAACAAAGTGATACGATAATCAATGATATTAATTTATATATTGAAGATTATATTAGAAAAGCAAGAGTACTAAGAGACTTTACCGAAAATAAAATATATACCGTGGATAAAAATGATTTAAATGATTTATTACATAATCGATATAGTACATTACCTTTCTTTGAAAGAGTCGATTTAATAGCTGAGAAGCTTAGTGAAGCTAATTATAAAGGAAGTACAAAGAAGAAACCGACTTATAAAAAGATGATTATGGAAAATAGTAGTTTTACTAAAGATTATAAAGATATTTATTTAGGTTTCTTTGCTAGTGATTATTGTAAGATAAGAATGAATGATGAAGAGATTAGAAAATTTAATAAAAGTAAAGTTATTGGTTATGAAGATGCTTTATTATTTGTTTATATGAAAGGTTTGTTAGAAGGATTTCCTTATGAAGGCAATATAAGACAAGTAGTTATTGATGAAGCACAAGATTATAGTTATTTACAATATTTAATAATTAGTAAGATATTTAGAAATAGTAATTTTAC
>CANQOH010000016.1 GCA_947625425.1 uncultured Bacilli bacterium | reverse complement strand
CAACCTTACAAATAAATTATATAATATATTTTTTAAAAAGAAAAGAGCAATTGACTTTGTCAACGCTCTGAAAAATAAGTAATCATTTATGATTACTTATTTTAGTTTGCTTTAATTTTCATTTAATAATATAATAACAACCAAGTCTTGGAGAGTGTATATTATGAATATTACTAATCGATTATGTACTTATATAACCAATAATGATGTATCTAATTTCTTAGTATCTTTAGATATGGTTTTAAAAGATCAAAGCAATACTATTGATTTTAATATTGTTGATAATGCTTTATTAACAAATAAAGATTTTGATTATCGTCCTAAGCTTTATTATGCTTATACCTTTAAAAGACCTTTATATAAACATCTAGTATCTGAAGCTTTAAAAAATTCATATAATACGCCAAGAAATGCTTTATACTTTATTGCTACTAGAGAAGATACTTTAAGAAATAGAGTTCTAGATATATTATGTTCTCGTGTTAATACTGAAGAACAATCATTAGAATTTAAAAGATATTTAGTATCTCATAACTTATATAGTTCTTATTTAGAACATTTAATAAATACTAATAATTTATCTTTAAAAATTCATTTTGTTTTATATATTAATTATTCATCTTTATCTAAGTTATTTACATCTTCCTTAGCTTTAGCAGAAACTATTATCAGATGTAAAGCTTTAGAAAATATTTATATGGGTAAAAGCGAAGCCTTAATCACGTTAACAAAACTTACTAAAGATCAAGATACTTTAAATTATATAAAATCAAAATTAAAACAAGTAGTACTTAAAGATCGTCAAAGATATTTAGATATTCATAAAGAATATGTATCTCTAACTGGTGATACTAATCCTGAAGAAGAACAAGCTATGCAAGATCGTACTACAGAATTATTAACTTTTTATCAAAACCAATTTCAAACTAATACTGGTATCAGTATGAAATAAATATAAAATTAAAGAAGGTTTTATTATGGAAATATTAGAAGAAAAAGATTATGAAATAAGTGATTATGAATTACTTGAAATGTATAATCAAGAATTAAATAAATACTACTATTACTTACATAGTACTGGTTTAACTTTAGAAGATTATGAAGTAATAAAAAAAGTAATTAAAGAAGTAGTTCTTATGAAAAAAAGAGCTTATTTAGACTGGTATGAATATGTAAGATTATATAGTTATATATTAAGACAAAAAGAAAATGAAAAAGATAAAGAAGAATATATAACTACTAGAGATAATAAAAGAGCATGGTTAGAACAAATAACATCTGTATTAGCAGATTATACTAAATTATTAAAACTACTAGAAGAAAGTATTGTTCCTAAAACATTAAAACAATACTTACAAGAAGAATGTTCATTAACTCATTTAGTATATACTAATAATACTAATCCTAAAATAAAACCATATTCTCTAGATTCATATTTATTTACTTGTCAGTTTCATAGAGAAAAAAGTCCATCACTAGGTATTAGTAATGGAGTAGGACTAGGTCGTTGTTTTGCATGTGGTGAATCATTTAATATGACAGGTTATATTATGTTATATGAAGGTTTATCATATCAAGATACAGTTAAATTATTATCAAAAGTATATAAAATAGATATCGGTAATAATGACTTAGATGATTCAAATGAACTATATACTAAATATACTAATTCATTACTTAGTGATGGATATAGATCTTTATTATTAAAAGGTCAAGAAAGAACTAGTAAAAAAGAAGATTCCTATGCTAAAGAAATATCACTCCTAAAATATCAACATGACTTAGATACAATCGATAGAGTAAGAGAAGATAAATGGCTTAAGTACACCGAAGACCAAGATAAACCTAAGAGGTTAGTACTTGAGATGCCAGAGTTTAATAAGTAGTTAAATAAACGATGAATATGTATTTTGTGAAGAAGGGCTAGTATATTGTGTCATTTTAATATTATTAAATAATATAAAAAGTTACAAAATTCCAAAGAAATAATTAAAATAAATATGAACATATATAAAGAAAATAAGTTGTTTCAAACAATAAAAGGATTTTTATGATATGATATAATTATAAATGAAAATGGAGGTACAAATGAAAACAAATATTTATTCTAAAGTAGCAGAACTTCTTGTGTCAAATGAAAAATATGTATCGGATGATGGCAAACTTCTAAAAACTTCAGTTTATGCAGATGCAATGACTATGAACTCAGATTTAATAAAATTATTAATGAGTGATTCGGAAGTAGAAAAGTATTTTTTTATTAAAGTAAATGATTGCTATGTTTTTGATAAACAAGGATTTGCATGGTTTATAGAATCAAAGGAATTTTTACCAGATAGCTATACAATTTATGCTAATAAAATTGGTTTATCTAGTGACAATAAATTTATATTAAAAAACAATGATGTAGTTTTAGATTTTCCATACAAAGACTGCGTACTTGAGGGTGGTCAAACAAAAGAGGATCAAAAGAGAGATGAAATATTTTATAATGAAACCATTGCGAGTGATGAAATCACTAGAATGTTAAGTCCAAAAGTTTTAGGGAATGCATGTAGATATTCTAAAGATGGAACAGAAAGAAAGATAAAATTTGAAAATGATAATTTAGTAATAAAGGGGAATAATTTGATAGCTCTATATTCGTTATTAGAAAAATATGAGGGCAAAATCAAATGTATATATATTGATATTCCATATAATACTGGCAACGATAGTTTCGGATATAACGATAAATTTAATCATAGTTCATGGCTTACATTTATGAAAAATCGACTAGAAGTAGCAAAAAGACTGTTAAAAAATGATGGTAGTATTTTTATTCAATGTGATGATAATGAACAAGCATATTTAAAAGTTTTATGTGATGAAATTTTTGATGTAAGAAATTTTGTTAATTGTATTGCTGTTAAAATGAGTGAAGCAACCGGTGTTAAAATGAGTCATGCAAAAATAAGGTTTCCAAAACTTAAAGAATATATTTTATTTTATAAAATGCCTGACTTTAAAGGATTTGAAGAAATTGACAAATACAAAACAAATGAATGGGATAATGAAAATAATATATATTTAGAAAATTTTGAAGAATCATCTAGAAAAAAATTAATTGAAATATCAGAAAAAGAGAATAAAACAGATGAAGATGTCCAAGAAGCATTATCTATTTTAAAAAATGTAAAAAAGAAATCATTAAAAGAAAAAATAAATGAGTTAAATTTAAAAGAAGCTAAGGAAATTGAGGAGTGGTGTTTTAATAACTCATTTAGAATAATAAAAACTTGTGGTTCTGATAGTTTATTCAAACTTGTAAAACGAATAGGAAAAAATTATAATCAGGATATAGCATGTGCTCTATCAAATGAGAATGTTTTATTCTTTTATATTACTGATTATAATGCAGAT
The DNA here is from genome assembly GCA_947625425.1 of uncultured Bacilli bacterium. The sequence goes on along the minus strand of CANQOH010000016.1, from coordinate 23,494 downwards.
ACAAAATCACCAAGACTAAGAGTTGTTTTTGCTGATGAAAATATTTATAAAAACCCATGCGATTTTTGGCAAGATATTAAAACATCAGGTGCTATTTCAAAAGAAGGAAATGTAACATTAGAAAATGGTAAAAAGCCAGAAAAGATTTTGTACAGGATAATTAAAATGGTAACAAAGCCTAATGATATTATTTTGGATTTTTTTGCAGGAACCGGAACAACTGGTGCTGTTGCTCATAAAATGAATAGAAAATATATTTTGATTGAACAATTAGATGATCATATTGATAAGGAAATAAGCAGATTAAAAAATGTTATAGATGGAGATCAAACAGGAATTTCAAAAGAAGTTAATTGGAACTCGGGTGGATCATTTGTATACTGTGAATTATTAGAAAATTCTCAAAGTTTAATTAAAAAAATTCAAGAATCCACAGCCGAAGAAATAGATAGTTTGAAAAATGAGATTTATTCTGATGATAGAATAATTTCTCATGTTACAAGAAAAGAACTTGAAGAAATAGATGACTTATTCAATAAATTATCAACAGATGATAAGAAAAAAATTTTGCAAAATCTAGTAGATAAAAACAAATTATATATTAATAAATCAGATATAGACAATGGAGATTTTACTATATCTGAGTCAGATAAAGAATTTACGATGTCTTTTTATGGGGAAATTTAAAATGGGAGATAAATACTTATATGAAATAATAGAAATCCTTGATGAACTGGGTATGTTATCTCCAGTACCCAATTTTTTAGTAGAGGGATTATCAAATAAAATAGAATTGAGAGAATATCAAACAAAAGCCTTTCAATATTTTATAACTTATTATGAAAATGAAAATATAAGAAAAAACAAACAAATTCATACTTTGTTTCATATGGCTACTGGAAGTGGAAAAACTATTATTATGGCTGGGTTGATTTTATATTTATATTCTAAAGGGTATAATAAATTTCTGTTTTTTGTTAACCAATCTAATGTTATAGAAAAAACAAAAGAAAATTTTTTAAATCCATTATCAAATAAATATTTATTTAATAAAGAATTAAAACACATGGGTAGTAATTTAAAAATTAAAATGGTAGATAATTTTACAACAGGATTTGATGACACTATTGAGATTTGTTTTACTACTACCCAAAAACTTCATTATGATTTAATGTTTCCAAAGGAAAATTCAATAACATTTAAAGATTTTGAAGATAATAAAATTGTTTTTATATCTGATGAATCTCATCATATTAATTCTTTAACAAAAAAGGAAACTAAAGATGAAGAAGCAGAAAGAAACAGTTGGGAGTATTCCGTTATGAATGCTTTTTCACAAAATAAAGATAGCATTATGTTAGAATTTACTGCAACTGCAGATTTACACGATAAATATGTAGAAGAAAAGTATAAAGACAAAATTGTTTTTGATTATCAACTCAAAAAGTTTAGAGAAAGTGGATATACTAAAGATTTTCAAAATTTTGCTACTGAGAGTGAATTATGGGATAGAACACTAATGGCTATTGTATTGAGCGAATATAGAAAATTTCTATTTAATGATAATCATTTAAATGTAAAACCAGTTTTAATGTTGAAATCACAAAAAATAGTAGATTCTAAATCATTTTATAATTTGTTTTTTGAAAAAATAGATAATCTTACTAGCTATGAATTAATGAGTTTGTATAATTCTAACATCGATATTTTGATTAAAGCATTAGATTATTTTAAATCAAAGGATGAAACATTTGAATTATTGGAACATAGTATAAAAGATTCTTTTACTAAAGAAACAAGTATTATTATGAATGATGAAAACGATAATAACAAGGATAAACAATTGTTAGTAAATTCGTTAGAAGATTCTAATAACCCAATAAGAACAATATTCACTGTTGATATGCTAAATGAGGGTTGGGATGTTTTAAATTTATTTGATATAGTAAGACTTTATGATACAAGACAGGGAAGTGGAAAGGCTGGAAAAATTGGAAGCTATACTATCAAAGAAGCTCAATTAATTGGTAGAGGTGCTAGATATTGCCCTTTTGCATTAAATGATGAACAAGAAAAGTATAAAAGAAAATATGATAATGATGTTGATAATGATCTAAGGATATTAGAAACAATGTTTTTTCATAGTCGAAATGATTCGTCTTACATAGCGGAATTAAAACAGGCCTTAATCCAAACAGGTTTACAAGCACAAAATTCTATTAAATTAGACTATTATTTAAAAGATGAATTTAAAGAATCTAACTTTTATAAACAAGCATTTATTTTTTCTAATAAACGAATTCCGAAAAGTAGAGATCAAATTAGTGACATCGAGGATAGTATGAAAACGAAATCATACAAATATGTAGTTAAAACAAATAAAGGAGCAATTCTAGATTTAATAGGAGATAACGAAAAATCGACTGATAACAATGTAAATATTAGTACAATTAAATTTAAAGACATAGATTATAATATTTTGTCAGGAGCTTCTGAACGATTTAATGAATTGAGATTTGATGTAGTAAAAATGAAGTATCCTAATTTAAAATCCATGAAAGAATTTCTTACAGGTGATAAATATCTTGGTAATTCAACATTGGAAATATCGTATGATGATAAAATTAGTGGCAGAGATATGATGAATGCTTGTATAAAAGCATTTGCTGAAATATCCAACCATATAATTTCGATTAAACAGGAATATGAGGGAACAAAAAAATTTGAACCAAAAATGCTTAAAGATGTTATTAAAGACAAGAGTATATATCTATCACATATAGATGAAAATGGTGGAAAAGGTTCATCTCAAAATACATGCACTAATGATGATTATAAGTTGGATTTATCAAAAGAAAAATGGTATGTTTTTAATGATAATTATGGAACTAGTGAAGAAAAATTATTTATAAAATTTTTCAAAACTTATATAGAACCAAAATTATTGGAGAAAAATTTAGAATTTTATGTAATTAGAAATGAAAGAGTTCCTGAAATTGCTGTGTATAGTTTCGAGCATGGAGAAAGATTTGAACCTGATTTTTTACTACTCGTTAAAAAAGAGATTAATCATAAATTTACAACTTATCAATTATATGCTGAACCAAAAGGAGATAATCTTTTAGAGGAAGATAAGTGGAAAGAAGAATTTATGCTAAAAATGGAGTCAGAAGCATACCCAAATGAACTTTATACTTATGGAAATATATACAAAATAATTGGCTTACCTTTTTACAATGAAAATTTTAAAAAATCAGAATTTGAAGAATACATAAATAAATGGATTGAGTCTATTTAAATCTAGAAAAATAAGAAGGAAATTATATGAAAAGAAAGAATATTGCACTTACATTGGGTAAAAATACAATTTTGTCAGTTTTACAACAATATCCTTTGATTGCAGGCTTAATTGCAACTATAGATGAAGAAAATAAAGATCTGGTCTTTGAAAAAATAAATTATTTAGAAGATAAATTAAAAGAGATTAATTTCTCTATAGAAAAGCTTACTTACTTAATTGATGACAGCGCAAAGTATATACATATTAAAAATTTTCTAAGTTTTTATTTTACCAAAACAGATCCAGCCTTAGTAGAAACAAATATCAAAATTTTTTTAGACTATGTATCAGAAAAACAAAATAATAATGGATACGATATATTACTTGAAAAAATATGCCTATTATCACGAGAATCTTTGAATGTTGTGAAGAAGATAAAATCAATTGTAAAAGATGAAAATTATTATGAATGGTCAGAATTTTTAAAGTTATATACAAACATTGACCAGACATTATCATATAGAGATATTTTAACTTCAAAAGAACTAAATGGAGAATTATTAGAGATATCTTTTGGCTTAAAAAGTCTAATTGAAAATGATTTTATAATTAGTTTATCTGCCAACTATCCAGGGAATATAGATATTTATGATATTGATAAGTTTTCAATAACAAACATAGGATATTTATTATTAGAATATGTATAAACAGTTAACTTGCACTATTAAATATCAATTTTTAGCAATGTTAAAATAACATTGCTTTTTTAAATCTTTATTTTATAATAAAATTATAATTAATTTAGGAGTTTGAAATATATGATTGATATTATCAAAGCTTTTATAGAAGGTTTTATGAAAACTTTTACTGAAACATTTCTTTCTAATCCAATATATATTGGATTCGTTATATTTGGCATACTATGTGCAATCTTTTATTCTAAAATAATCGGATTTATGGGTGAGTTTTGGGTTAAAACAGAACTATGGAAATTATCTAAAAAAGATTATATTATCTTAAATAATATAATGATATATAGTAATAATACTACCCATCAAATAGATCATATAGTAATATCTAAATATGGTATTTTTGTAATTGAAACTAAAAACTATAGTGGATTAATAGTAGGTAAAGAATATAGTGAGGATTGGACACAATACTTAGGAAAACAAAAATATTATTTTAAAAACCCTATTCATCAAAACTATGGTCATATCAAAGCTTTAAGTGAAGTATTAAATATTAGTGAAGATAAATTTATTTCTATTATAAGTTTATCTAATAGAGCTAAAGTAAAAGTAACAAGTAATACTCCAGTAGTTCAATTAGATTTCTTAGTCGATACAATTAAGAAATATCATAATGAAATATTAGATGTAGATATTAATACTATTACTAACAAATTAAATGAATTAAATATTAAAGATAAAAAATTAAGAAAAGAACATGTAAAAAATATTAAAACTAAAATAAAAGATGATAATAATAAAGTTAATGAAATGATCTGCCCTAAATGTGGAGGAACATTAGTTGTTAAAAATGGTAAATATGGTTCATTCATTGGTTGTAGTAATTATCCTAAATGCCATTTTACTAAAAATTTATAAGAAACAGGGGGGGAAATTTTATGTATAAATTGTTTAAAGTTTTCTTTAACAAACCACTAGATGTAGATTATAATGATAATGAATTTGATTATAATTTTAAAGAAAACAGTTCTATAGATTTATTTAATATAGAATTTAGAAAATTTCTATATTTAGATAGTCAATTATTTTACCATGATAATAGAATATTAACGATAATTAATAGTTATGAAGTACATATAAAGAAAAAAATATTAAAATATATTTTTAAGTTATACATATTTGCAAAAAAAAATAATTTAACATATGAAAAGACTATAATAATTGAATTCCTTTATACATATTTTAAAACGATAAATAGCATTGAATATAAGCAGAAATATAAGCATTATTCAGATGCAAAAAGAGAATTCAAAAGTATATTAGAAAACTTAAAAATAACTCAAGAGTTCTTTAATGATGATTTAAATTTGATTTGTGACTTTTACAAAGAACTGATTAATTATGCAATAGGGAAATCACTTTATATAAATAATGACTTATTGGATAGGATATTTAATAATTTAAGTAGTGTTAGAGAAGAAATTTACAATGAACTAGTAGATTTATTAGTTAGTCATAATATTAACATATCTACTATAATAAAGTATGATAATAATATTAAAAAAAATAAAAAATATTATTTGGAATATATATATAAATCTTTATCGAATTATGGAGGATACAATTATTATCAAAAAGTTATTTTGAAATTAAACAACTCAAGCGCGTTGACTAAAACATCAACGAATAAAATTATTAATAAATTAATTGATATTGTAAATGAAGTATGTAGAAAATTTTGTGTTAAAAAATCATCTATACTTGAAGTTATTTCTAAAATTGATGATTTAAAAAAGGATTTATTATTTTTATTACAAAATATTAGTTCATTAAACACAACTCAAAAAAATAAAATAAAAGAATGCTTAAGTTATTTGTTAAGACTAAAAAGATACTTGCTGTCAGATGAAAATTATATTAACTCAGAAATGCATGAAATAAGTTCTACTCAAGTGATTCCTAAGGAACAAATAGAAGAAACAAAAAAAGCAATAAAGAATAATAAATATGCAATATATTCATTATCAAAAGTTAATTTTTCCAAGGCTGTTGGAGAGGCTTTAAAATTTTATTCTGAACATCCTCTTCAAAGTAGCATTACCAATATTCGATTTGATTCAAACAATTTATCTTATTCGATAAATGTTGAGGAAAATTCGCCATCCCAAAATAGTAATTTTAAAAAATATTACGATAAGATAGGGAAAAACTATACTTTAAAACATAAATCTCTTGTTAATAAATTAACTGAAAATTATTATGAAGAGTTATTAAAATATTTATCTAAAACTTTTATATTGCAACAAAATTTAATAATTTTTATTTTAAAAGACGACTTTAAAAAATTAATAAAAGATTTAAAAAAAGATGTCCCATACAATAGCAAGAGTGATTATTCAATGGTTGTAGGTAATATTCTGGCAATTGAAGCAGATGTATTGAAATTATTAGAAATTAATAAAAGTAAAACTAGTACAGATGGATATAATAATTTAAATTTACTATTTACATGTTATGAAGACGAAAAAATCAAAGACGGAATTATGTATATTAATTATATTTTATATGAAAAATCAGGGCTTAATTTAAGAAACAAAATGATGCATGGCACATTAATTAATACAAATCTTGACATGGCTTTATTAGTAACATTTGTGGGATTAATTTTTATTAGTGTTTTAATAAATGAAACACAAAAAGCTTAAAATCAATGATTTACTAAATTCCAAAAGTGAAACTAATAAAGAAGCAAAAAATACACTAGATAAAATAGCAAGAAATTACGAAAGAATAAAAGAAGACGCCTATAAAATGGCTATTTATTCTTTAGACAATTCGAGTAAACCAACAATATATTACAACTTGTTTTATTATATTGAAGTAAGTTGTAAATATTACCTTATACTTAATTCTGAAATACCTATTAGTGATATAGAAAATTTAGGACATAAAATAATAAAATTAATAGACAAATCTAACGAATATGGAGACTTTAATGATTTATATTTTATGATAGAACGAATAGTTCAATTAAATAATCTAGACGATTTATCAAAATACTATAACTATAGATATAACAAAAAAATAGATAGCAATGATTTGATTTTTGACTTTAATATAAGTGAGAATGAAAAAAACATAATTAAGGAAGTGATAGAATGGATAAGATTACATATATAGATTTAATAAGGGCAGTTCAATCTTCAAATACAATCAAAATAGTAGGAAAGATTGACACTGATTTATTAGAAAAAGAGGGGATACCATCTTTATACTATAGCATACCTTTGATTGAAAAATTAATTTTAGAAATTTATAAATTGATACCAGAATCAGATGTCGAGCATAATGAACAAGGAATTATGAGGACACCTGATGGAATTCTAAATATTAATAAAAATGTATTACCAGATAAAACAACTGAATATATTGAAGAAATTTTTGGTGAAAGTGGAATTAGAAATAAATTATTTCATGTAGTAACTAATCCAAAAAATATAAAAGTTTCTTTTCAAAAGATAGATTTTTTAATAATGCAACTACTTTCTATATTAAACAAGAAAATAACTGAATATAATGGTTTTGAACTTAACGATATAGAATTTCTATAGAGTGTAGTATATATAAAAATTAATATTTATAAAAAAAGAATAAAAATGAACCCGTGACAAAATGTCACAGCTTAAAATAAACTTGAAAAAAATAATTGGTCACAATTTGTGACTGATTGAAATTAATAAGGAGGTACCCATATGACCATCGAAGAAATTAAAACCCCTAACGACATCCTAACTTTCATGAATGAACACATCACCTATGGCTGGTTAGATGTTAATAACGAAGAACATATTAACAATATGAAAAACTTTCGTAAACTATATCGTACTTCAACTCTTGAAGAAACATTAACTCATGGTATAGGTACTTGTATTGAACAAGTCTTTCTTATGAGTACTTTACTAACTAAACTAAATATTCCTAATAAAATGTTTTGTACTCGAATATATGAAGGTAAAGACTTTAATAACTTAGAAGCCGAAGAACATATGCATTGTTTTGTTCTATATTATTTAAATGATAAAGTTTATCAAATAGAACATCCTAACTGGGAAAGAATAGGTATCTATGAATATGATTCTGAAGAACAAGCTTTACAAGAAATAAATGGTTACTATGTTAAACTAGCTGAAGGTAAATCAAGACCAATAACTGAATTCTATGATGTCCCATCTCATATGTCTTTTAAAGACTTTAACTTATATATAAACGAATTAGATAAAAAAGATAAAACTTATTCCTTAAACTAGATTTATAATCTAGTTTTTATATGTTCTAATCTCATTGAACAAACTCTAAATCTTTAGTATAATTAATCATAGTAGGGAAGTGTCAAAATGAGTACTGATAATAAAAATAATAACTTATTAAAAAAATTATATGTCTACAAAGAAAATTTTTCTAAAGAACAATTAGATGAATACGAAAATACTATTTTTACAGTTAAAGTATCTCGTAAAAAAAGAGCTGAATTAGAACTAGCTCGTTTAAAAATGGAATTAAGTAAATTAGAATCTGTTGATCCATCAGCTTATGAAGAATATTTAGCTTTATGTAAATTACTTCAAGTAGCTGATTTTGATCCAAGTGTTATAGATGATATCTATGCTCGTTTAGTTAAACTTCAATTAGAAAATAATTTAAGTATTCGTTTATATACTGCTATATCAAGTCTTTGTGATAAATTAGAGTCTCAAATGTCTTTAACTAAAACTCCTGATGAAGGGAAGGTGAGATAATGGATTCATCAAATAATGTTATGGTTAGTTTTATTGATAAACTAAATACTTATGTAAATGTTCTTGATCAACGTATAAAGGAAAATGAAACTATTTATAATGCTCATAGTTTCCTAATGACTAATTATAAACAAGGCTCTAGTGTTTTAGAATCTATTACTTCTATTCCTTTAGATAAAATATGGGAACTATTAACTCTTTTTGAAAAAATTCCTTCTTATAGTAAATCAGATATTGAAAAGGCAATTACATTTTGTAAAATATGTGCATTAAAACCTAAGTTTCAACAACATGAAAGATATAAAGATATGTCTAGTATTTTGGAATATGTTAATCAAATCTTTCTTCGTCATATTTTTAGTAATAAAAATGAAGTAAATATTCATCGTATTGAAGAATCTAAAAAAATAGCTAAAAAGTTTCATGATTTACAATCTTTTATAAATGGTGAATTACCTAATTATGTCTTAGAACCATTAGAATCATATTATTTTGAACATGCTAATCTATCTCCTGAAGAATGGTTAGAAGTATATTTTAATTTAACAATGATTCAAATCGAATATTATAAAAGAAAAGAAGATGAATTAAAGGCTGAAATATCAGCTAAAGAAGAACAACGAAGAAATGCTATGGCTGCTGCCTTAGAAAAGAAAATCTTAAAATCTATTCCTGAAGAAGATGCTTTAATTTTAAAACCAAATAGTGATTCAGTCGTTCCTGAACCAGAAGAAGTTGAAGAAGATATTCCTGAACCTATCGTTCCTGAACAACCTGCTATTCAAGGTCAAAAATTATCTAGTAGTGAAGAAATAAAACAAAAACTAGCTATCTTACAAGAAAAATATAAAGCTTATAAATATCTAGGTAAAATAACCCCAACTATGCGTGAAAGCTTTAAATTAAATTTAGACTTACAAGATATCGATAAATCAATTGAATATGTCAAAATAGCATATAATACAACTGATTATTATAAATTCTTATTCTTCTGTTTTTATGAAAAATATTCTACTATCTTAAACGATATTAATGATACATATACTGAAGATTTTGATGAATATGTTAAGTTTGTCTTAGAAGATATGGATCAAGCTCTAGACTTTATAAGTATTCTTGAAAATGAATTAGCCTTAGAAGATAAAGAATTAGAACAAGCTACGGAAAGTGAAATACCTCAAACTGAAGAAGCTGAAAAGCCATATAAATTAATCTTCTATAGTAATGGTTCTTCTTCAGAAATTGAAAAGAATATGAAAAGTATGACTCCAGAAAAACTAAATGACTTAGTACCATTACTATCTCGTTTAGAAGATGGTCGTTTTGATGGTGTTAGATTTCTTAAGAAAAGTACCAAAATTGGTTTTAAATTATTAATTGGTCAACTTGTCTTTGTTACATATAGAACTTTACCAAATAATCATATTCTAATCTTTACATGTGGTTCTTTAGAAGAAATGAATAACAATAGTGTTAATAATCGTTTAAATGCTTATGATATAAATGTTGAAAAGAAAATAAATTCTATAATTAAAGATGGTACTTTAGAATATCGTAAATTACTAAAACGTAGTGAAGCTATCCATGAATTAGTCTTTAGTCAATCATTAGGTAAAGGTGTGTAGTATGGAAAGAATAAGAACTCAAGTAATATCTTTGATATACCAAATAACTAATGAAATAAAAAATCGTAATATTGAAATCTTACCTTTATGTGATCGATTATGTCTAAGTCCTGAAGAATTTATTGATTTATTAAATAATCCTAAAAATAATTTATCTTTATATATAGAAATATTAGAGGAGGTGCGAAATGAAAGAGATTGATGAACAATTTTTAAAAGAGATTGTTAGAATAGTTGCTAAAAAGATTAGAGAAATAAATGCTTCTATTGCTGATTCTAATGATAGTTTAAAAAATGTTGATGAATATGATAAAGTTATTAATCATATTCGTGAAAATAATACTTGTTTCGCATCACCAGATTTTAAAAACAAGATTCAATCTGTCTTAGCTAGTGTTAAGTTAGAAGATAAATCTATCTTAACTCAAGCTATCGATGATTTAGATTATTTATGTTTCTTAGCAGAATGTATAGATAATGGTGTTATTAATGAATATAAAGAATCTGAATTAGCGATTGTTGAAAGATTAATTAAAGCTATTGAACAAATTAAAACTATTTCTTTAGCTGAAAATGATTCTTATCGTCAAAGTGTTTCTAAGAAAACATCTGAATTAGAATTATGTACTTCTCTATATGATAAGTTACGTAAAGGTGATGAAGGCTTATTTCATTTCCAAAATCAAGAAATAATGTATTTATTAAATATTTTAGCTTCTAAAGAAATGACATATCGTTATCGTGTTTTAGATTTAATAAATCGTATGGAAGAAAAAATAAATGAAAATAATATAGCTTTCTTAGAAGCTGATATGGAAGATTTTGAAGATGAACAAGAACAAATCGAAGAAATAGATGAAGATTTAATTATTTCTATCTTTAATAAATATAATTTTGATTTTACTATCTTTAATGATAAACAAAAACATATTTTAAGAACTAGATGTGACTTAGGACGTATTGAAGAAGTCTTAGAGGTATTAACTTCTCATCCTGAATATGAATTTGTTAAACAATATGGTAAATCTCGTAATATAAATGAAAAAATAAGAAGTATTAATATTCGTAAGTTATTCTTTGTTATTCGTTTTGCTTCTAAAGAAACTTTAGAGTATTTAATTGAAGATGCTAAAGCACGTGGCGTTAGAGTAGAAGATATCTTTACCGTTAATGGTGTTTATAAAAAAGTATCTCGTACTAAAGAAAATCCAGGCCCTAGTGGCGAACCAACTGATGATGACTACTTAAGTGGTTCATATGAATACTATAAGATTAATTCTAATTTATTAGATAAGTTATCTAAAGAATATAATGCAACTCATTCAGATGCTGATGTCGATTTCTATCGTCAAGTACTAGATACTTCACCAGATGTCTTAGCAACACCTTCTGATGTTGTTGCTCGTAATATTAAATTTGCAAATATCTATGGTATTAATCTAGTAGGTGATGATCATTTTATTAAAGCTCCAACTGTTTTAACGTCTCGTATTTTTATTCATCTAGTTGATGTTTTAATTGAAAATAGTGATGATAAAAATGATTTCTTTGGTTATTTATTCCAATATCCATCTATTTTAAAAGAAGAAAAATCTGTCAGAAAAATTTTATATAAATTATATAAAGGTTATGAAACAACAGTTGTAAATCCTAATACTAATCGTTTAAAAGGTATACGTTCTACAAAAGAACCATATGATTTAGATGAAGTAATTAATCGTGATAACATTGAAAATTTAATCGCTAATATACCTGATAGTTTAATAACTTATATTGATGAAAATGAATATAATATTGATAAATTTATTCAAGATGAATATATTAGTCGTTTAGATAATGATCCTAATGTCGGAGAAAATGAACATGCTTATGTTATTAATGGTGTTCGTGTTTCTAAATTAAAATTTAAACGTATATGGACTTTAATAATGAAAAGTGGTTTAGCTGATAATATTGATAAAGATCAATTATTTATCTTAGCTTTAACTTATAATAGTTATTATCGCGATAGTGATTTAAAAGCTTTAAAAGAATATGTTAGTTCTTTAGGACTAAAGGGGTGATTAGATGTTTGAATTATTAGATGGTTTTGATTTATCAAAAGAAACTATTGATTTCTTAGAAGAAACATGTTCTCTTTCTGAAAGAAGAGAACTAGAAAACTGTATTGATCGCTTCTATTCTTCCATAATGTATTTAAGAGAAATAGGAGTTAATAATAAAACTATTGAAGATATTATAACTACTGATCATCATATCTTATTAGCTGGTAAAGAAAATATTAAAAGAGCATTATCTAAAATAGATAATTTAAGTGCTTATGTTACATTATTAAATAGTGACATAAAATATATGACTAATCTTAAAAACAAGAACTAGATTTTTAAATCTAGTTTTTATCTTGTTAATTATTTGAATAACCATATTTATTTTAGTATAATTATTTTAAATAAAACTTAGCTATAATTAAAGGATGTGTAATGATGATTAAACCTCAAAGATTACAAAAAGGCGATAAAATAGCTGTTGTTAGTTTATCTAGTGGCATGCTTGGTGATGATAATTTTATTCATAAATATTATATTGCTAAAGAGAGATTAGAAAAAGAATTTGGTCTAGAAGTTGTAGCCATGCCGAATGCCTTAAAAGGTAGTGAATTTGTCTATGAACATCCTGAAGCTCGAGCTGAAGATTTAATGGCTGCTTTTAAAGATGAATCTATCAAAGGTATTTTTTGTGCTATTGGTGGTGATGATACAGTTAGATTATTACCATACATAGATTATGAAGTAATAAAAAATAATCCTAAAATATTTATGGGATACTCTGATACAACAGTTAATCATTTAATGATGAATAAAGCTGGTTTAGTATCTTTTTATGGCCCTTGTATAATGTGTGAATTTGGCGAATATGTTAAAATGTTTGATTATACTAAAAATGCTGTGCAAAATATTTTATTTAAAGATTGCCAAAATTATGAAATAGAATCAAGTAAAATATGGTCTAATGATTTTGTCGCTTGGCAAGAAGAAAATATTAATGTGGAAAAAAAGACAAGACCAGAAGAACACGGCTATGAAGTATTACAAGGATCTGGAGTAGTAACAGGTGAAATTTTAGGTGGTTGTCTAGATGTCTTCCCTATGGTTGTAGGTACTGAAATATGGCCAACTAAAGAAGAATGGCAAGATAAAATATTATTACTAGAAACAAGTGAAGATAAACCTAGTCCTGAATATGTAACTTTTTATTTAAGAAACTTAGGTGCTTTAGGCATCTTTGATGTCATTAAAGGAATTATCGTTGGTAAACCACAAGATGAACAATATTATGAAGAATATAAAGAAGTTTATAAAAAAGTCTTAAAAGAATTTAATAGAGAAGACTTACCAGTTTTATATAATGTTAATATTGGTCATTCAGATCCTGTAGGTATAATTCCATTAGGATCCAAAGTTAAAGTAGATTATACTAATAAAAAAATATATTTAGTAGATTCCCCATGTTTATAAATTGACAATCGATAAATTTAGTTTTAAAATAACGATATAAATGTTGATTGAGAAGAGTATTATATAAAAATATTATAGAGAATTAGTGGTTGGTGAAAACTAATATAGTTTTATATAAGAAGACACTCAGGAGTTGACTATATGTCCGGAAAATATTTCCGTTATCAAAAAAGAGATTATGTTTAACATAATAAATTGGGTGGTACCGCGGATTTAACAGTTATTCGTCCCTTGTGGATGATTAACTGTTTTTTATTTTAGAAAGGTGATTATAATGGAAAAATACAAAAATTATACAATTAAAAATGTTGGTGAGGAAGTAACTTTAAAAGGTTGGGTATCTAAAGTAAGAAACTTAGGTGGTTTAATCTTCATTGATTTAAGAAATAGAACTGGTATTATGCAAGTTGTTGTAAGACCAGAAAATAAATGTTATGAACTAGCTAATTCTCTAAAGAGTGAATATGTTATTAAAGTAACTGGTAAAATAGTTGAAAGAGAAAGTAAGAATAGTGCGTTAGCTACTGGTGAAATAGAAGTAGATGTTAGTAACTTAGAACTTATTAACACTTCTAAAGAAATACCATTTGCTATTTCTGATGATACTACAGCTTTAGAAGATACTAGATTAAAATATCGTTATTTAGATTTAAGAAGAGAATCTTTAAAGAATAACTTTGTTTTAAGAAACAATATTACATTTGCAACTAGAAAATTCTTAAATAACTTAGATTTCTTAGAAGTTGAAACTCCTATTTTATGTAAATCTACTCCAGAAGGTGCAAGAGACTACTTAGTCCCAAGTCGTGTTAATAAAGGTAAGTTCTATGCATTACCACAATCTCCGCAAATCTTTAAACAATTATTAATGGTTTCTGGTTTTGAAAGATATTTCCAAATCGCTAAATGTTTTAGAGATGAAGACTTAAGAGCTGACCGTCAACCAGAATTTACCCAAATCGATGTTGAAATGTCATTTGTAAATGAAGATGATGTTATGTGGTTAGGTGAAAATTTAGTCGCTAGTATCTTTAAAGAAGTAAGAGGTATTGATATTAAATTACCATTAATGCGTATGAAATATGATGATGCCATCGCTAACTATGGTTCAGATAAACCAGATTTAAGATTTGGTATGGAAATTAATGATATAACTAATTGCTTTAAGAATACTGAATTTACAGTTTTCCAAAATGTCATGGCTGATAATGGTGTCATTAATGCCATCGTTGTTAAAAATGCTGCTGATAAATATTCACGTAAAGATTTAGATAAACTAACTGATTATGTTAAAACTTATAAAGCCAGTGGTTTAGCTTATATTAAATATCAAGAAGAAGTAACTGGTTCAGTAGTTAAAGTTCTAAGTGAACAAGAATTAAATGATGTTAAAGAAAAATTAAATGTTGAAAATAACGATTTAGTTTTAATTATTAGTGGTGCTTATAATGTTGTTAAAACTTCACTAGGTGCTTTAAGATGCAAACTAGCTCGTGATTTAGATTTAATTAAAAAAGATGACTATAAACTATTATGGGTTGTTGATTTTCCTAGCTTTGAATGGAGTGAAGAAGAAGGAAGATATATGGCTTGCCATCACCCATTTACTGCTCCTAAAGATGAAGATGTTGATAAACTATTAACTGATAAAGCTCATTGCTACAGTAAAGCTTATGATATCGTTATAAATGGTTATGAAGCTGGTGGTGGATCAATTCGTATTCACGATGAAAAAGTTCAAGAAATTATGTTTAAAGCTCTTGAACTAACAGATGAAGATATTAAAGAAAAATTTGGCTTCTTTGTTGACGCTTTAAAATATGGTTGCCCTCCACATGGTGGATTTGCTCTAGGTCTTGACCGTTTAACTATGTTACTAGCTGGTACGGAAAACATTCGTGATGTTATTGCTTTCCCTAAAACAGCCTCAGCAACAGACTTAATGTGCGAAGCTCCAAGTAATGTTATTAAAGAACAATTAGATGAACTAGGACTTAAAATAAAGGAGTAGATAATATGGCTGAAGAAAGTGTATACACTCCAAGCGCTCAAGCCTATCAATATAGTGTTGTCGATATGTATCAAGTATATAATTGTCCAGAAGAATTTATAATTCCCGAGAATTTAGAAGCATGTAAACTATTATGGAGTAAGAATATTTTTACTGTTATGTGCAATAACTATGAAAATGATGAATCATGGATAACAGTTTCTGACTTAGATGAAACTAATCAAAAATTATTTGCTGAACTATGTCAGAGCAATCCCGATAATTTTGGTAGAACATGGGGTGGAATAGGTATTAAAGTTCCCGTAAAACCTACTAAAGGAGCAGATGCTTTCTCTTCCTTTAAACCTCTAATTGAATTTTTCTCTTATCAAGATGTGCAAAAAGATGGATATATGACTAAAGAAGAATTCTTAAATTACTATTGTGGTTGTTTTAAAATGGTTCCTAATCCTGACTATGAAGACATTCCTGAACCTGAATATGAAGAAGGAACTGATAAACAAGAATTTCTAAAAAAATATTCATATTATTGTGATCATCATTTAATACCTAAAACAGTCCGTGCTTTTGATGAAACTAAAATGGAAAAAAGTTTTGCTGAATACTTAGCTGAAAGTTTATTTGCTAAATACTATGATGAAGACACTGGTCGTATATACTATAATGAACTATATTATCAAAGTCATCTAAATTATATAAAACAAAATAAAGTACCTAAAGTATAGGTATTTTATTTTTTATATGCTATAATTTTATATAGAATAGGTGATAATATGAATAAAAAAGTTTTATTAACATGTTTAATTGTTATTTTACTAGTCGCATCTTGTGCTATCGGTTTCTTCTTAGGTAGAAATTATGCCAACAAAGAAGCTGAAAGTAATCAAAAAGTCGAAGAAAAGAATGAAGAAAAGAATGAAGAAAAACAACCTGAAGAACCAAAACCAGAAACCATTTTCTTTGATAAAATTAAAGCTAACAACGAATTAAATACTTTTATGATGGCTTTTCCAACAACTGGTATGAATGACGATGATACAATCATTGCTTCTAATAGAAGAAATAATGTTGAACTATTAGATGCCAAAACCAAACTAAGATTAGCTTGGTACTATGTTTTTAAATCAGGTAGTACAGATAAACTAAAATATGATGCTTCACCAAGTGGTGAAGAAGTAACTGGTTCAGCTGGTGTCGAATTCTCATACTTTAAAGAATTCTATCAAAGTATGTTTGATGAAGCCCTACCAACAAATCCTGATTATACCGTTTTAGGATATTCTACTGATTATCTAAAAGATAACATTATTTATGGTACTATGGCTTCAGGACTTCCAACTATCTATACTGCTTTTAAAGCTGCATCAATTACTAAAACTGATGATAATTATGAATTAATTATTGATGTTATTCACGAAGATAATCCTGAAGATGATGATACAGCTCTTATTAATCAATATTTAGAGAGTGATAAAAATGATTATCCAACCAACTTAGTAATATATCATCTTAAAGTAACATATAAAATAGTTAATAATAAATATATTTTAAAATCATTAGTAGCTTACTAAAAGCTACTTTTTTTTATAAAATGTTTATGTTATAATCATAGTGGAATAATAAGAGGTGTTTATTATGACAGATCGTGATATTAATATAAGAAGTGTAATATTTTTAGTAATTGGGATTTTACTTGTCCTATCATTAATTATATGTATATATATTGTTGCTAATGAAAGAGATTTAGTAAAAACTGAAGCTAGTGTTATTGAAGTAAATAATGACAAAGAAGGTACAGGTAAAAATAATATATCTGTAGTTTATGTTGTTAATGGCGTAACTTATGAATATAATTTCCGTTATAAAGATAAAATAGAAGTTGATGATAAAATAATTATTTATTATCATGAAAATAGTGTTACATCAGTTCAAACTTATAAAACAAGTAAGATAATCTTTATCTGCCCAATAATTGGTTTAGTTTTATGTGGCTTAGGAATTTATGACTTATTTAGAAAGAATAAGAAAGAATCAGTTCCTAAGGCTCCAGCTAAAGCTGAAAAACCAGTCAAAGAAACACCTAAAGTAGTAGAACCAGTTGAAGAACCAATCAAAGAAATTCCTAAAACAGATTTAAAATTAGAAGAGGAAATTCCTGTTTTAGCTAAAAAAGAAGAATCATCAGTTTCACAAAAGACTGAAACTCCTGTAAAAGAAGAAAAAACAGTTGAAGCTCCTGTAGTTGAACCAACTCCAGCACCTGCTCCAGTTAAAGAATCAACTCCAGCTCCAACAAGTTCTGTTGTATCACCTGATAAATTACCAGTTAAAAAAGATGAACCAGCAGAGAAAAAAGAACAAGCTTCATTTGTTGATGCAAGTAATATGAAATCACTAGATGAAGTAGCTGAAAAAGTTAAAAAATCAGTTTCCCAAAATATCAGTAATGATTCATCAGATGATGATATTAAAAACGTTATTAAAGAAGTTTTAAAAGAAGTAATCAAAGAAGTTAAAGAAGAAGAAAAACCAGCTACTGAAGTAGTTCAAAAAAGAGTTATTCCTAATTACTTCTATATATCTGGTACTTCATTAATATATGAAGAAATGGGTAAAAAAGCTCAAGAATTAAATTTAAAAGATATTAAAAAAGTCGTTAGAACCATTAATAGTGCTGGTAGTGTAGTTAAATTAGTAGTATCAAATGCTGAATATAAAATTGTCTTAACTAATATGAAAAATATTGACCTAGAACAATTAGCTAATTTATTACATAATAAAATGCGTACCATCGATGATACCTTTAAAGAAATAATTGAACGTAAAGAATATTAAAAAAGTCTAAGTTAATTAGAATGGAAGAGAAGTATGACTAATAAAAAGAAAAAAATTAAAACATTAACTATACTTTTTTTTATAGTAGGCCTAATCCTTTATTTAAGTGGCCTTCTTTTATTATTTGGTGCTTCTGCCTATTTTAATCTTAATCATTTAAAAGTAATTGGTGCTTTATTATTCATTATTGGTTTTATTATGTTTATGATAGCAATAGTTATCTTATATAAAGATAATGAAATAAAAGAGAATAATTTAAATTTAATTATTGAAGGTAAGGCTGATGTACTAACCATCATCTTTATGACCTATATCATGATTTTTATGTTAGTATTATGTCTCTTATTTGATGAAATAATTGGCGCTTTACTCTTTGGTTTGACTATTATAATTCAAAGTATTTTAAATACTATTCTCATAAAGTATTATAGTAAAAGAAGATAAATTGTTTTTTATAAGAATATATTGTATGATAATGATGTGGTGATTCTTATGAAAAATCAAAATGATAAGAATATAATTGATAAATTCCTAGAAGGTTATGCCGTAGCTAATGAAAATAGTAAACAAGATCCATATCAAAGAGTTTATCAAAAGCCATCTAAATTTAAATGTATAGTTGGTTTTATCTTTAGTGCTTTAATTATGTTCTTTTTAATTAGAATATTTAAATTAAATTTTATGTTTTTATTAATCTTTTTTATCGATTTAGCTGTCCTTATCTTTTATGGTGTTAATCTATTTACAAAAAAAGGTATTGCTATTCCTAAATATGTTAAAAAAGATGAATATACAGACAATGATGATATCAACAATAAGTATAAAGTACGATAATATATTGTACTTTTTTAAATTTAAAGATATAATTCATAGTAGGTGATAGTATGAACATAGCAATCGATATTGATGATACAATTACTAATACATATGAAACAATGGTTCCAATGATTGCTTTATTTTATAATAAAGATTTAAATAAATTATTACAAAATAAACCTTCATATAAAGAATTCTATTCTTTACCTAATTTTTCTACTTTTGCTATGCTTCATTTTGAAACTGTTGCTTGTATCGCACCTCTTAAAAATGGTGTTATTGATATTTTGCAAAAGTTAAAAAATGAAGGTCATAAAATCATCTTTATTACATCTCGTAATAGTGAAGAATTTAATGATCCATATCAAACAAGTTATAATTATTTAATAAAAAATAATATTCCATTTGATAAATTAATTGTTAATGCTTCTAATAAAGCTGAAATATGTCTAAAAGAAAATATTGATTTATTTATTGATGACAGTACTAAAAATTGTAAAGCGGTAGCTAAGAAAGGCATTCCTACTTTTCAATTTAATTCTGTCTTTGAACCAAATAGTAAACTTAATAAAGTAACATCTTGGGAAGAAGTATATTATAAAATACAAAATATGTATATCTAAGAAGAAGTAATTCTTCTTTTTATTTGTTATAATGAAAAAGAGGTGTTTATCATGCTTATTCCTAAATATTTAAAAGATAATGATACTATTGGTATTACAGCTTGTAGTGCTGGTGTTCTAGATAAAATCGAAAAATATGAAACTAGTATTAATAATGTTAAACAAAATAAATTTAAAATCAAAGAAACTAATAATGTTCGTACTGGTGGTGTCGTAAGTAGTGATCCAGTTACGAGAGCTAAAGAATTAGAAAGTCTATTCTTAGATGATTCTGTTAGTATGGTTGCTATCGCTAGCGGTGGAGATTTCCTCTATGATATGTTAGATAAAGTCGATTTTAATATCTTAAAGAATCATCCTAAATGGTTAGCTGGTAGTAGTGATCCAACTAGTTTACTCTATATCTTAACTACTAATTACGATATAGCTACTATCTATTCTCCATGTAATATGTCCGGTTTTAATATAACCCCCTTACATGGATCATATTTAAATTACTTTAAAATCTTAAAAGGGGACTTAGTCAAACAATACAAATATCCATTTATGGAAGCTGAACATTTTAGTGATGAACTTACGAAAAAAAATAATTGGTTAAATATTAATGGTGAAGTAGATGAACAAGGAATTTTAATTGGTGGTTGTTTAGAAGTCTTAAAAGATTTAATTGGTACTAAGTTTGATAAGACCAAAGAGTTTACTCACAAATACGGTAATGAAGGAATAATCTGGTACTTTGATATCTTTAATATGACTAGTGAAGGCGTTTATAATACTTTGTTACAATTTAAAAATGCGGGTTGGTTTAAAAATACTAAAGCTATTTTAATTGGTAAAGTGTGTTTCCCTAATACCTTTGTTGATATGAGTTATGAGGAACTAATAGCTAAAGCTATCCCAGATATCAAAGTTATCTTTAACTTTGATTTAGGTCATGTCAAACCATCATTTACTTTAATAAATGGCCTTAAAGTAAGAGTAATCAGTAATCAAGAAGAAGGTAGTTTAGAATACCTAAAATGAAAGTTTTGTGAAGAGTAAAAATATTACTCTTTTTCTATTGCAATACTAATATAACCGTACTATAATTAAATAGTTCGCAATAGAACTATTTGAGGTGATAATCTTGCACGATAATTTATTAACTTTAAAAATAAAATCAGTAAATTTAAACTTATTACGTGCTTTAGGAGCTCGTTATAAAAGATTAAATTTAGGCGTAACCCCAGCTCAAGGGCGTATTATTATGTTTATCTATGATCATCAAGATGAAGTATGTCAAAAAGATATTGAACATAAGATAGCTTGTAAAAAATCAACCTTATCAGCTATCTTAAATAGTATGGAAAAAAATAATCTTATAATTAGAAAAGGTTCAGATACTGATTCAAGACGTAATTCTATCGTCTTAACTGATTACTCTATCGAAATAGCTACTAAACTAAAAGATGATATGATTGAAATTAATAAATTATTAGGTGAAAATATTACCCAAGATGAATATATTATATTTAGTGATGTTTTAGAAAAGATTACTAAAAACTTAGAAAGGATTTAATATGATAAAGTTATTTAAAAATTTTAATAAACAAGATATTTTAATTATTCTTATTTGTCTAGTTATGATTGTTTTCCAAGTTTGGATTGAATTAAAATTACCAGATTATATGAGTGCAATTACTAGACTTATTCAAACTGATGGTAGTAAGATGAGTGAAATCTTAGAACAAGGTAGTTATATGTTACTTTGTGCTTTAGGCAGTTTAGCTTCAGCTATCGGTGTTGGTTATCTAGCTTCTAAACTATCAGCTAGTTTCTCAAGAACTCTTCGTAATAAAATCTTTAATAAAGTTGAAGACTTTGGTATGGCTGAAATTAAAAAGTTTTCTACTAGTAGTTTAATTACGAGAACAACTAATGATGTTACCCAAATTGAAATGTTAATTAGTATGGGTTTACAAATGATGATTAAAGCGCCAATTATGGCTGTATGGGCAGTTATGAAAATAATAGATAAGAGTATCCAGTGGAGTATGTTAACCGCTGCTGGCGTAGTTATCTTATTATCAACAGTTATTGCTTTAATGATTATTGTTTTACCTCGATTTGCTAAAGTTCAAAAATTAATCGATCGTGTTAATGGTGTAACTAGAGAAAACTTAACTGGTATTCGCGTAATTAGAGCTTTTAATGCTGAAGAGTTTCAATCAAATCGTTTTGAAGAAGTTAATAATGATTTAACTAATACCCAATTATTTAACCAAAGATGTTTTGCGATAATGAACCCAATGATGAACTTTGTAATGCATTTCTTGACTTTAGGTATCTACTTTATTGGTGCTTTAATGATTGTTAAAGCTGGTATGGTTGAAAAAGTAAACTTATTTAGTAATATGGTCGTATTCTCTAGTTACGGAATGCAAGTTATTATGTCATTCTTAATGCTTGCAATGATCTTCATGATGGTACCTAGAGCTCAAGTATCAGCTAATCGTATTAATGAAGTTTTAGATGAACCTATTGATATTACTGATGGTAAATTTAATGATGAACCAAAAGAAAAAGGTACTGTTGAATTTAAAAACGTTTCTTTCAAATATCCTGATGCTGATGAGTACTTACTTAAAGATATCTCATTTAAAGCTAATAAAGGTGAAACAATTGCTTTCATTGGTTCAACTGGTAGTGGTAAATCTACTTTAATTAACTTAGTCCCAAGATTTTATGATGCTACTGATGGCGAAGTATTAGTTGATGGTATCAATGTTAAAGAATATAAACAAGAAACTCTACATAATAAAATTGGTTATGTTCCTCAAAAAGCAGTTATGTTTACTGGAACTGTTTCTGAAAATGTCAGTTATGGAGATAATGGTCGTAAAAAACCATCTTTAGATAAAATTAAAAAAGCTATTGATGTTGCTCAGGGAACTGATTTTGTCACTAAAATGGAAGATAAATATGAATCACATATCGCTCGTGGTGGGACTAATGTAAGTGGTGGCCAAAAACAAAGACTTGCTATTGCTAGAGCTATCGCCCGTGATCCTGAAATCTATATCTTTGATGATTCATTCTCAGCCCTAGACTATAAAACTGATGCTGTTCTTCGTAAAGAACTAAAAAAATATACTAAAGACGCAACTAGTTTAATCGTTGCTCAAAGAATAGGTACTATTATGAATGCCGATAAAATAATTGTCCTAGATAAAGGTGAATGTGTTGGTATTGGTACCCATAAAGAATTACTTAAAAATTGTGAAGTGTATAAAGAAATAGCTTTATCACAACTTTCAAAGGA
>CANQOH010000015.1 GCA_947625425.1 uncultured Bacilli bacterium | reverse complement strand
GCAACTTTTCCTTCTTTTTTAAGTCCACTAGTAATTCCTTCTAAAGTTGCATCAAGTGCACGTGCAGCATCAGCTTTTGTTAAGCCTGCTTTAGCAGCAACATATTCTACTAATTCTTGTTTTCCCATGATTTTTTTACCTCCCAATAAAAAATAATCTCTGCAAGGTTTACCCTTACATATTAAAAATAACAAAAATACAAATTTAAATCAAGAAAAATCGCTTATTTTCTTAAAAAAACTTGCATTTTACAGGTAAAAGAAAAATATTAGTGTCAATTTACTAATATTTTTCTTTTTATTTTAATTATTTGCTTGATTTTCTGTAGAATTATTGTTTTCTTGATTTTCTTCAGAATTTTTATTATCTTCTGATGGAGTTTCGTTATTTTCTTCTCCAGAACCATTATCTTCTTCAGAAGGAGTTGTTTCTTCAGCTGGAGTTTCATGATAATTAATAATACTATTATAAGTATTAAAAATATTACTATACATATTGATGGTATCTAGAGCTTTGATTGAGTCATCAGCAAATGATAATGTACCAATCATTTGCGTAACAGAAGCTTCGTATTTAGTCTTAGAATCATTTGATTGATAAACGATAGTAACACCAATTAATAAATTAGATCCGCCATTAATAAAATAGATTTGAACTGGCATTTTATTAATTGTTGTATTAACTAAGTAAGCATCTTTAGCACTTATTTTAATTTTTGATACTTCAGTATCAGTATATTCTTCATGAGTAGAAATAACTTTTTGAATCATATCTTCATTGATATTAGTTATTGTACTTTCGCTATGATCTAACTTTATTGAAACAGTATTATCTTCATTATTGATTACGACATTATTACTATCTTCAGCTAATAACCAAGTCTTAGGTAGATTAAATTTATAACCATTAGATGTAACTGAGGTTGTATCAACTGCAAGATTGTTGGTTGGAGTTGGAGTTTTAGTTCCGCTACCCATTTTCATAAAGATAACTACACCAGCAATAATAACGATAACAACAACAGCAATTAACGCTAAATTCATTTTACCTTTTGGTTTGCTACTCTTCTCTAACATTTGATTAGTTACAATTGGTGTTTGTGGCGCTGGGGTTGGCATAACTGGAGTTGGCGTTGGAGCAATTGGTGTAGCGGCTACAGGTGTAGGTGTTGGACTAGGTGCAATAGGTTCTGGTGTTGGAGCTACAGGGGCTTGTGCTGCTTCTACTGGCGCAACTGGAGCCGGATTAGGTTCTACTGGAGCTTGTGCAACTGGTTCAGTTGGAACAACAGCAGGGGCTGGAGCAACACTAACATTTTGGTTGCTATTAGCAACTGGAGCACTACTATTTATATTATTATTTTGAACGACATTATTTGACTCTGGGGGATTTGGATTACTTAAATCATTTCCACATATTGGACAGGATGTTACTCCTGGTTCTAAGGGATTACCACATTTTGGACAATTATTCATTAATTTGGCCTCCTATTATATACAATTATTATAATATATTTATAATAAAAAAGCCATAGTAATTTATATTACTATAGCGATTAAATTAGTTGAACCTTTATTAACTATCTTAGTAACGGTCTGCGTTAACTTATATCTTGTAGATTCTGGAACAACAGATAATTTAGCTTGAATTCCCTCTTTAACTATAACATCCAAACTACGACCAAATATTTCGCTGCGCCAGATATTAGTTGGGTCGGTTTCGTAGTCTTTCATTAAATAACTTATTAATTCTTTACTTTGTAATTCACTGCCGATAATTGGTTCAAATAAACTTACGACATCAGCTTTAATAATATGATATGAAGAGGCAGTTGCTTTTAATTTAACGCCATATCTATTACCTTGTTTAACTATTTCTGGTGTATCTAGTTGCATATCTTTTAAGGTTGGATAGACAATACCATATCCGGTTTGTTTAGCGGTTTTTAAGGCTGATTTTAATAAATCAGTTTCTTCTTTAGTTTCTTTGTATGAACTAAATATTTTAAGCATTCCAGCTTTAGTATTTACTGTATCACCCATCATTTCGTTTAATACTTCATTATATAGTTCATCTTCACTATCGAGATTAATATTAACTATACCAGTTGCAGCATCAACATTACTAATATAAGCTTTAGAAATATATTTACTATCTTTAAAATAAGCAAGTATTTCATCGACATCTTTTAACTTAGAAACACTTAAAGTACTGGTTCTAATCTTAGTTAAGTATTCTTCTTTAACTGGATGATTATTATTTAGAATATGAACCCATTCTGGTAATTCGATTTGAATATCTAAAACGGGGAATTCATATAAAGCTGATTTTAAAATATCATAGATTTCATATTCAGTCATTGATTCGACACTGATTGGTAAAACTGGTACATTATGTTCTTCTTTTAATTTACGAGCTAGTTCTTTAGTTCCCATATCTTCGGGATGAGAGGTATTTAAGACCACAATAAATGGTTTATTAATTTCTTTTAGTTCACTTATGACTTTTTGTTCAGCTTCAATATAATTCTCTCTTTGAATTTCGCCAAAGGAACCATCGCTTGTAACAACGATACCAATCGTAGCATGGTCTTTAATGACTTTTTCAGTACCAATTTCAGCAGCGGTTTCAAAATTTACTGGTTCTTTAAACCAAGGAGTTAAAACCATACGAGGATTGCCATTTTAACTCCTTGAGTTAAAACCATACGAGGATTGCCATTTTCATCTTCATAACCATTAGAACCAGGAATAATATAACCAACACAATCAATTAATTTAATATTTGTTTCAAATTCATCGACTTTAATTTTAGCGCCATTAGAAGGAACAAATTTAGGTTCAGTAGTCATAATAGTTTTACCTTGAGCACTTTGGGGAATTTCATCTAAACAATGTTTCTTTTCATATTCATCAGTTATATTAGGAACAACTAAATTTTCAATAAATCTTTTAATAAAAGTTGATTTACCAGTACGAACGGCACCAACAACCCCTAAATAGATTTCACCATTACCCCTTTTAGAAATAGATTCTATTATTTTGTTATCTTTCAAACATAACACCCCTATCATTTCTAATTAAGTGTATGGTACTTATAATTTTTTTAGAACAAAAAAACTAAATTAGTTAATAATTTAGTTATTTTTTATAGATATCATCTATTTGCCAAGTTTTAGCAAATAATTCAACAAGACCAGTTTCACAATAAGGACAAGACTTAATACCTAGTTTTTTGATTGGTGCACCACAGTTAGGACAATTTAAACTGATATTACCTTTAGTTTCATCATAGACATAGATAAATTCAGTATTTAAACGATCTTGAACTTTAGTATTTTCCTCTGCTGTTTTTTTATAATATTCTAAACCAGTTTGTAAAATAATACGACATATACCATCTTTATTATCATAAGCATTAATTACTGTACGATGAATTTTAACGGAATTATATTTAATATCTTTATTATTTTTTATAGCTTCTTCTAGTTTTAATGTAAACTTAGATGTCGTATTAGGAATTTTTTTAACCTTATTTTCATTTAATGACTCGTAATAAGCTAAAATAGCATGTTCAGCAGCACTTTTTAATTCACTAATATTTATTTCAGGGAAGTCATTACTTATTTTAGGTAATAAGACTGAATCTAGGCCGGATAAAGACTTTGGTGTTTCACTATACTCTATTTCTTGTTTAGGCATTTTAGATAAAAGTAAACGGAACAATAATAGTTCACTATTTATGCCACCTAACTTTCTTAAAAACTTCTTAACTAAAGCTACGATACTTATTATAGCTATTAAAACAACAATAATAACAATAATTATAATAATTGTTGATGTCTTCATATAACCACTTCCATTATAAAATAAGTATACCATATAAATATTTTATTTTATATTTTTTTATATTATGCTATAATAATTAATAGTAGAGAGGTGTGTTTAATATGGATAAAAATATTAAAGACAGTAAAGATAATGAAGTTCATATTGAACAAGTTACTCCCAATCAGAAATTATCGGCAGATGAAAAGAAAGCAATTATTAAATTTACGGATAATGAAGAATTATTAAGTAAAACACAACAATTTAGATTATTGAATTCTAAAAAGAAAAAAGATGATTTCGAATTACCAAGAAAAAAAGTAAGTCTTGGGGAAACAATAAAGATTAAATTAAGTGATTTAAGAAGTAAAATAGATGAAGACTTAGAAATGCCTACTTTGAAGAAAAAGAAATCACTTTATGATACAGTAATAATTAAGTTAGATGATTTAATAAATAATCGAAGTGCTTTAAAAAATAATAATTTAAAGAAAATAGTTAATGTTGAAGAAACTAAAATAGAAAAGAAATTTCATTTATTTAAAGCACGTGATATTACTAAAGATAATAATATAAAGATTAATGTTGATAGTGAAGAATTTGGTCGTCAACTATATAATTTAAATAAATTAGCTTTAATTAATCTAAGTAAACAAAAAGATCAAAGTGTAAGAAAAGCAACTGTAGCTAGTCGTATTGGTCGTATTGAAAAGATTAAGATTAGTAAAAATAATTATTTAAAATATCAAACTAAATTAAATACATTTGCAATCAATAAGTTATATTATAAATTTGCGCCTAAAGAGACAAGAAAATATAAAATATATAAATATGGTGTTATCTTATCAACATTCTTATTATTTTTAACTAGTGCGATTATTGTTAATTGGTTTATTCAAGGAGTACAGATTAATCAATTAAGTAATTCTATTCATGAAGAAACGCCAATTGAAGAAGTAATTGATGGAACTGTAGTCAATATGCAACCAGCTGAAGATACTGGTGAAATGGAAGGCCAAGTTAATGAAAAAACAGAAAAGAAAACTTCATTATATTGGAAATATTTAAATACTCCACTGTCTTCAGTAGATTTTACTGAATTATTAAAACAAAATAGTGATACGGTTGCTTGGATAATTATGAATAATACAAATATTAATTATCCAATAGTTCAAACTAAAGATAATGATTATTATTTAAATAGAGATTTTAATAAAAATAAAAATCAAGCTGGTTGGGTATTTGCTGATTTTAGAGATAATTTTAGTAATTTTAATAATAATATGATTTTATATGGTCATGGTCGTAAAGATGGAATTATGTTTGGATCACTTAATGAAGCATTAAAAGCTAAATGGTATAAGAATCCAGATAATCAAATTATTCAATTATCAACAATTAAATATAATACAATGTGGCAAATATTCTCAATATATAAGATTCAAGCTGAATCATATTATATTACAACTGACTTTGCTAGTGAAGAATCTTATCAAACATTTATTGATACAATGAAGAAAAGAAGTATTTATGATTTTGGTGTAGATGTTAATACAAATGATAAGTTACTTACTCTATCTACTTGTTATAATAATAATGGTATTAGAATAGTAGTTCAAGCTAAGTTAGTTAAGATTCAAGAAAGATAAAAGGAAGATTTTAAATCTTCCTTCTTTTTTTATGATAAACCAATTATTTCACCATCGACTAGATGAATCTTTTCATAATTAGGTTCTTTTGGTAGACCTGGCATAGTTATAATACTACCGAGATAGATAGTTATAAAACCAGCACCATTATAAACTTTTATATTTTTAACTGTTACTTCATAATCTTTTGGATAACCTAAAACATCTTTATTATCAGAAATTGAATATTGAGTTTTAGCTATACAAATTGGTTTATGATCTAGTTTATTATCTTCAATCATTTTGATCATTTTTAAAGCACTATCACTATAGTTTATTTTACCAGCTTTATAGATATCTTTAACAATACGTGATATTTTATCTTGTAATGGTAAATCTAAGCTATATAGTTCTTCGTATTTACTCTTTTTATTAGCCATGGCAATAACTTCTTCCGCTAGAGGAATTGCTCCTACTCCACCATCTTTATAAGCCGTAGAAACAGCAAATTTAACTTTTAATTTAGTAACATAATCTTTAACAAAAGCAATATCTTCATCAGTATCATTATCATATTTATTTAAGCAGACAATAAGATTCTTAGTAATATTTTTCATAATATTGATATGAGCTTCTAAGTTAGATATACCTTCTTTAATATCATCATTACCATTATATTTTAATGCTTTAATTGTTGTAACTAAAACAGTGACATCTGGACATAAATTATTTAAACGACATTTAATATCATAGAATTTTAAAGCTCCTAAATCACTACCGAAGCCAGCTTCAGTAATACAGTAATCGCTTAATGATAAAGCTGTTCTAGTTGCAATAATACTTGAACAACCATGAGCTATGTTAGCAAATGGACCACCATGGATAATTACTGGATTATGTTCTAGAGTTTGCACTAAATTAGGTTTAATAGCATCTTTTAGTAATACTAATAATGAACCAGTAATATTAAAGTCTTTAACAAATAATGGTTTATTATCTTTAGTAAAACCAATTAAGATATTATCTAGTTTATCTTTTAAATCATCCATATCTTTAGCAAGACATAAGATAGCCATTATTTCACTAGCAGCTGTAATATCAAATTTTTCTTGACGATGATAATTCTTACTATTAATAGTTATATCTTTTAAAGCACGATCATTAACATCTAAGCAACGATTAAAGACGATATTATTTTCATCAATATTAAATTTATTACCTTGGAAAATATGATTATCAACTGCTGCACAAATTAAATTATTAGCAGCTGTAATAGCATGGAAATCACCTGTAAAATTAAGATTAATATCTTCCATTGGGATTACTTGCGAATGTCCGCCACCTGTAGCTCCACCTTTAATACCAAAGACAGGTCCTAGGGATGGTTCACGTAATGAAGCTATAGCATTATATCCTTCATGACATAAAGCATCTAATAAACCAATAGAAACAGTTGTCTTACCTTCCCCAAATGGTGTTGGTGAAGTAGCTGTAACTAAGATTAATTTACCCTTTTTATTACTTTTAACCTTTTCATAGTCGATTTTAGCTTTATAATTACCATATAGTTCTAAGTAATCATTTAACTTTAACTTATCAGCTATTTTAGTAATTTTTTCTAATTCTACACTATGAGCTATTTCGATATCTGTCATTTTTAATCACCTAGATTTAGTATATAATATTTAGAACATTTTATCTACACTTTTAGGTACTTTTCCTTTTAAGATTGTTTCAATTATTTTATCTTCTTTTTCCTTAGAAACACTTTTACCAGTTAAATTAGATAAAGTAGATATTACTTCTCTTAAAGAAGTTTCATCTTTTAAATTACCTTGTTGTAATTTAGTAGCTAAAGAAATAATTGTATCTTTATCTACTTTAGTTTTCTTTTCAACTTTAGAGAAAAATTTATCATCAAAATTCATAAAATCACCTACTATATTCTATTCCAAGAATTAAAGATGTTTAATGTATAGTTTTTAGTTTATAGAACATAATATTAATGGTGATGTTATGAATAATTTTAAACAAGAGATTCTTTGTTCAGTTACAGATTGTGTGCATTGTATGGATGGAATGAAATGTGCTTTAACAAAAATACAAATTACAAAAAATATTAGAAATGAAAATACAATGTATAATACAATTTGTCAAAGTTATGAAGAAGAAAAATAAGGATTCTTCTTTTTTATATACTCATTAAATATAATTATGATATATTAGTCTTAGAGGTCGAGTTTATGGAAATAGTAAGAACTATGGTAAAGAAGTATAAGACATGGACTTTAATATCTGGTTTAATTTTACTTTTAATTATCGTTATTGGAATTCTGATGATTACAAAGCAAAATAATGAATTTAAAATGGATATGGAAGTAATTAAAGAAAATAAAAATAATTATAATATCCAAATAAATTATCCAGTATTTAATAATAAGAAACTTAATAAAAAAGTTAGTAAGATTATTGAAACAGAGAAAAAGAATTTTAAAGATAAAATAAAAAATGATAATAAAACTAATAATGAACTTAATATAGATTATGGATATACAATAAAAGATAATATTTATTCGGTTCATATTAGAACATATTCTTATACAGGAGAAAATAATGATTACTATCATAAAGATGTTATGATTTATATTGATTCTAAGATAAATAAAGAAATAGAAAAAGATGTCTTAGTTAAAAATGAGATTTATCAAAATATTAAAGATGATTGTAAGAAATATCTAGTTAATAATAAAACATTGAAATTATATGAAGATAGTGTTATTAATGAAGCTTTAGATAATTTAGAAGATTTTGCATTACTTAATTTTAGTCAAAGTGAAATGTATGTCGTTATTCCACCTTATAAAGTAAGTGATAGTGAAATAGATATTAATATTAATATTGCTTATGATAAAGTTAAAAATTATTTAAATAGTGATTATTTTACTTTTGATAATAAAACTACGGAAGAAAATGTTAGTAATACAGTTTCTTCTAAAAGAGATCTTAGTCAGTTTAAAGACAAAAAATTATTAGCGATTACTTTTGATGATGGACCTAATTATAATGTTACAAAGTTTTTAATTGATGAACTTGAAAAAAGGAATGCCCGTGTTACTTTCTTTATGGTTGGTAACAGAGTAACAATGCAAAAGGAATTGGTTAAAGAAATATATAATAAAGGTCATGTAATTGGTTCACATAGTTATGATCATAAATCCTTAACAAAATTAGATGATGATAAATTAAAAACGGAGATTGATACAACTAATGAAATTATTAAAAGTATTACAGGTGAAGATGTTAAATATTTAAGACCACCTTATGGTAATTATAATAAAGATATGTTAAATAAAATAGATATGAGTTTTATCTTATGGAATGTTGATACTGAAGATTGGAAAACAAAAAATAAAGATAAAGTTTGTGAACATATTATTACGCATGCTAGTGATGGTAATATAATTTTATTACATGATTTATATCAAACTTCAGTAGATGGAGCATTATGTGCGATAGATAAGTTAAAGAATGATGGCTATGAGTTTGTAACTATTGAAGAAATGGCAGAGATTAAAGGAATAGAACTTAGTAAACATAATGCTTATAGGTATATTAAAAAGACCACTTAGTGGTCTTTGTTTTTTTAACTCTTTAAATATTGAATACGATAACCAGAATAATCTTTTTTACCGCAATCTTTACCAGAAGTCATAAAACGAGATGTTGGTGTATCCATACGTTCTATTTTACCATCCCAGCTATCGATAATTAATAAGTCTTGTTCAGTTAATCTTGAAGCATTAGTAACACTTGATTTAAAACCGACAACAGTAACAAAGTGTCTTGATGTACCTTGTTTATTACCATTAACATGAAGAACAACTGGGCGACCATTAGCAACTTCATTGAATACTTTTTCTAAGACATCCTCTTTACTATCATTAACATAAGTAGCAAAACTACAACCACCGGAATTATAGTTAGCACCATCATCAGGAGAAGCGGCTGTACTACCACGGAATAAGCCACAAGTATGAACATAAGCGAATCCTAAACATTTATCACCATATTTTGAAGTATTACTAGCTTGAAAGACTCCTTTGCTACCGATTGCATTAGCATAATCAGTAACACTAATTGGTGTATTAACGACAGTAAATGAACCACCTAAAATATTAAGCTGCGTAGTACCACCAGCATTTAAAACTGGGTCATATGAACTATTACCATTACTACCTCCACTACTTCCTCCATTACCGCTACCAGAACCATTTCCGCTAGAATTACTAGGATTTCTTTGAATCTTAATAGTCATACAAATACCATTTTCATAACGACCATTTTTAGCTTTACATTCTAAAATTAATTCATTTTCGTTAGCTTTTATATCAGCATCAGATATTCTTTTTACAAAACTAATCATATCATCTTCACGAATAATACCAGCCAATTTATTAACCGCTTGTTCAGCCGTAGCAACATTGGCTTTAGTCGGACTACCTTCCATATTTTCTAAAGCAGAAATGACTACAGATATTGAATCATAATATTTAATATT
Source organism: uncultured Bacilli bacterium (assembly GCA_947625425.1). Next base: position 18,367 of record CANQOH010000015.1, on the reverse strand, counting down.
TTCTAAAGTGGCATTAGTCATACACATATTTAATTCATCAAATGACTCACCAGTTAAAGAAAAAATATAAGTAAATGCTGATGGTAAAAGAAAAATTATAATACCAGCAATTAACTTTTTAGCTGAAGTAGTTAAAACTTTTTTTAAGTCATCAGTTTCCCCACTAATAATTACTTTACCAATACTTATTATAATCGTAATAATTATTATAATAGGAACAATGATAAAGATTATTTTAAGAGCATTTACTAAGAAATAAAAAGCTCTTAAGAATGATCCGTTTTGACATAAATTACTTAATTTCATATAAACACCTCTTTTTATACTTGTAATGGATTATTATCTATTTCTAAATTAACTTTAGGATTTGTCATATATATTTCATCTAATTCTTTTAAGGTTTTAAATAAGTTATCATCTTGTTTATATTTAATTATTATTTGGAAACGATATATGTTATTTATTTTAAACATTGATGCTGTAGTAGGTCCTAAAATAATACTTGTTGAATTTAATTTATTTACTAAATAGTTTTTTACTTTGGTTATTTCTTTAGAAGCTAAATCATAATCTGAAGAAGCTATTTTAAGACTAGTTAAATAGTAATATGGGGGATAATCTAGTTTATGACGATTTTCCATTTCATACTGATAGAACTTTTCATAATCATGATGAGCAACACAATTTAAAGTATAGTTATCAGGATTCATTGTTTGGATAATAACTTCACCTGGTAAATCACTACGGCCAGCGCGACCGGCGACTTGAGATAATAAAGCAAAGGTTCTTTCACCACTACGGAAGTCAGGAATATTTAAAGTAGCGTCAGCATTTATAACACCAACTAAAGTTACTAAAGGAAAGTTTAAACCTTTAGAAATCATTTGCGTACCAAGAAGAATATCATATTCGTGATTTTTAAAACGATTAATAATATCTTCATGAGCTCCTTTATTTCTCGTTGTATCAGCATCCATACGAATGGTTCTAGCACTAGGTATTAACTTATTTATCTCTTGTTCAAGTTTTTCAGTACCTAAACCATAATCAGAGATGGATTTTTCATGGCATTCTGGGCATGTATCACTTTTAAAGACCGTATAACCACAGTAATGACAACGTAAATTATTACTTGATTTATGATATGTTAGAGTTATATCACAGTGAGGACACTTATAAGTATAACCACATGATTTACAAGTTATAATCGTTGAATAACCACGACGATTTAATAATAAGATTATTTGTTCTTTCTTAATTAAACGATCGATTATTTTATCCTTTAGCAATGAAGATAAAATCATATTACGTTTTTTCATTTCTTCAGTCATATCAATTATTTCGACTTTAGGAAGGAATGACTTACCTATTCTTTTAGGCATACTTAGGTATTTATAAACACCTTTTTTGGCTCTGGCCATTGTTTCTAAAGATGGAGTTGCACTACCCAAAACTAATGGTATTTGATGATAATGACATCTGAATTTAGCCATATCTAGTGCATGATAACGAGGATTAGAATCTTGTTTATAGGTTTCACTATGCTCTTCATCTATGATTATAACGCCAATATTTTTTAAAGGAGTAAATATTGCACTACGAGTTCCAATAACAATATGAACTTCACCACGTAAGATTTTTAAATATTCATCATACTTTTCACCATCAGATAAAGCACTATGAAAGATAGCAACATCAGAACCAAAACGTTCATAAAAAGTATTAATTATTTGGGTAGTTAATGATATTTCAGGAACTAACATGATGGCTGTTTTATTGGACTTAATAACTTTTTCAATTAACTGCATATACACTTCAGTTTTGCCTGAACCAGTAACACCATGTAAAAGATAAGTATCTTCTTTATTTAAAATAATACTATCTAAAGCTTTTTGTTGATCTTCCGTAAGTTTATTTTTTTCTTTAGTTTTAGTTTTATTATTAATACGATAGATTTGTTCTTTGGTTTCTTTAATTAAATTTTCTTCTTTTAAAGCTTTGATGATATTAGGCGTAAATGAACTTTTTAAGACTTTATGGTCTTTTAAAAGAATATTTAATACTTCAATTTGTTTTTTACGATTTGGATAAGAAATAATATAGTCATTTATAGCTATATCATCTTGGTTAAGTTCAATATATGTTAAATATTTTGAATAATTAGTTTTTTGGCTCTTTACTTTTAGAGAACTAGGTAACATTGTTTGGTAAGCAGCAATTTTAGTACATAAAGTTTTACTTTGTAAATATGAACCTAGTTTTAGCATTTCATCATTTAAAACTAAGTATTTATCGACAATATCAGTTATTTCTTTTAATTCATAAGAAGAATCATATTCATTTTTAATATTAGTAACAAAACCGTTTATTGTTTTAGTTCCAAAGGGAACTAGGACTTTCATACCAATTTGTAAGTCTTCTTTTAAAGATTCAGGGATTAAGTATGTAAATGTTTTATCAATTGATTTAGCACTATATTCAATTAAAACTTCAGCATACATTGAATCACCCTCATATTTAGATTATATCATAAAATCAAAGAAAAAAAGAGTTTAAAATAGAGGCTCTTTTTTCTTAAAGTGTGGCACTCAAACTGGTGCAGTATCACTTTTTCCCTTTTTTTCTTTTTTCTTAGATTTTTAATCATCTAATATAGAGTTAGTGTTCCTATACTCTATAATTATTATAATACTTTACGTTTGCTTTTTGTAAACAAAAAGAAAACATTTACATTTTAAATGTAAATGTTTGACGCTAAGCATTTTTTGACTTTACTAGGTCAAGAATCTTTGATATATCACTTCTTACTATTAATAACGACTCTTTATATATTTAGTTATAGTAATATCATCTTCGTTAATATCAACATTATTATTGATACCACTACCTAATTCAATCTCTGGTTTAACAGTATAGCCATGATAATCAGTACCACCTGTTTCAATTAAATTAAATTCCTTGGCTAACTCTTTATAATAAGCTCTTTGTTCAGTACTATCATCAGAATGAACTGTTTCAATTCCTTTTAAACCAATACTTACTAAATAAGAAACTTCATCATGTAATTCTTGATTATTTAATTTTAAAGACCAAGGATGAGCTAAAACAGCTATACCACCAGCATTATTTATTAAAGTAATTATTTCTTCTTTACTTAAAGTTTTCTTAGTATCTCTAATACATTCATATACATAATTTAAATACTTAGCAAAGGCTTCATCCATATCTTTAACATAACCATCTTTAATTAATAATTTACCTATTTCAGGACGACCAATATTACCTTTAGAAGAAAATAATTTATCAAGATCTTCTTTACTAAAATTAATCTTAAATTCTTTAGATAAAATATCTAGATAACGATGTATAGTATCATGCGAAATATTTCTTAATTCTAATAAAGTATTATTTAATTCTTGATTATCTAAATCAATATTATAACCTAAGATATGCATTTGACCTTTAGGTACTTTAGCGCTCATTTCGACACCACTATATATAGTCATATTAGGATGAGGAAGTTTAACTAATGCTTTAGAGCCTTCGATAAAGTCATGATCTGTTAAAGCTAAATACTTAAGATGTTTATCATAAGCCATTTGCAATAATTCTTCTGGAGTATTAATACCATCAGAATAAATACTATGAGTATGTAAATCTATTTCCATATTAAACCCCTTTTCTATCTATATTATTTATGATTACGATATGTTCCCCACCATTTAGGAATTATATCTTTTAATTTAATAACTTTATCTTTTTCTAAATTAACTAAGACATCTATATTACCATAATCTGGATTTAATTCTAATAAATATTCTAATGAAGAATCTGAAGGCATAATTATCTCTTCTAATTCATTTAAAACAACTATTTTATCAATAATATATTCATGATCATTAAACATATTAATAACAGCACTTTTTTCAGCACTACAATTTATTTTAGAATATGAAGTAATACTACTTCCACTATATACTTTATTATTATGTCCTAAGATAGCACATGAAGTATTACCAGTTGTTATAAAATCAGATATTTCTTTGGAAACTAAACTTTTTTTAGCTTTATCATAAAGACTAGACCAAATACGTTCCATATCACACCTTCTTACTTAATGTATTATGATAACATAGGTAGAATTAATTTACAAACAAGTTTAAACAGTACGGCTATATTCATTAGTTATATAAGCAGCAGTTTTTTTATCATTTATTTCATTTAACATAGTAAAAGATATTGAAAAGTTTTCAACTTTTTTAAAATCTTTCTTAGGTATTGTTAAAGAAATAACTTTTTCAGCCCCATGATATACTGTTTCATTTAAATTTTTATATTCATATATTTGACCATTTATTTTTAATTTTTTTACCGAAATAAGTTGAATTCGACCGGCACTATAGTTTTTAAAATCAAAATAAATATAAGTATTATCTTTATCTTCTTGAGTTTTATAATAGTTAACAATAGTTTGATTTTTACGATCAATTTCAATTAAACCAACACGAGCATTATTAGCTTTTTTTAAAGCTTTAGAAAGAATGGTTTCATTTTCAATTTTTTCTTTACCATTGGCATCAACAGTTTTGATATAGAAAGTCAATTCACTAAAGGCAGTTATATCTAAAGCATCTAATTCGGTTTGGTTAATACGGACTGTTTCCGTAACACTCTGATGAGGCTCTAACTTTTGAGTGAAACTAGCTGAAGTATCATAACCATCTACTAAGATTTTTTCTAAAGTAAAAGAATATGGTACAGTACTATTTGTAATGGTTATATCCATATCATAACCTAATTTAACCTTACGAAAATTAGTAAAAGTAATATCGTAATCGTAACTACCACTAAATTTTGTATCATCAAATTTAGGATCATCATATTGATTTTTAGTCTTACTACCACTTTGTCCTTGAGCATTTTTATTATTTTCAGATTTACTTTTATCTGTTTGCCAAGGCAAACTAAAATCTAAACTTATACCATTACGATAAAAGTAATAACCACTTGCTGCTACTAAAGCAAGAAAAAGAATAACAACAATAAAAATACCTACTTTATTAGTTGATTTTTTTTCAACACGAAGAAGACCTTCATCGTAATCTTGATAATTATTAAAATTATTATTCATAGCTTAGCCCCTTACTATATAATTATTATAACATAAACAAAGATAAATTATGGTACTTATTTAACTTATATATTATAATTAAGCTATAGGGTGAAACTTATGAAATATGTAAATTGGATATTTATTTTATTTTTTTCATTATTAAGTATAGTTTTTGCTGATCAAACTATTAGTTTAAATAATAAAATAATTAGTTTTGACCAGATTAAGAATTATAATTTACAAAGTTTTACAATAGTAGATGACAATTTAGTAGTTATTTTAGTTAATTATGATAATGATGCGGGAATTATTAAAGAATATTCTTTAAAGACAATGAAAGAAATAAAAAGTGTTAAAACTGATAAACTTGGTCATGCTAATGGTGTTACTTATAATAATAAAACTAAACAAATATATATTTTAAATGGTTCTGGTGATGATACGATATATGTTTATGATAGTGAAACATTAGAAAAAGTAAAAGAAATAAAGGTTAGCTTACCAATTAGAAGTATTACTTATGTAGATGATTTGGATATATATTTAGTTAGAACATTTATTACCGGTTATAAATTAGATAAAGATTTTATTTTAATTAATAAAACACCTTTTATTAGTAATTTAAATCCTAATTATGATATAGCTAGACAAGATTGGACATATTATAATAATTATCTTTATTATGTAACTTGGTCTTGGAAAAGACTTGGAGGAGATGGCGTTAATATCATATATGTCTATAATATGAAAGGTAAATTAATAGAGACATTATATACTGAAGATAATATTGGAGAGATAGAAGATATTGCTTTTTATAATAATAAAATGGTCTTAGGATTTAATGGTTATGATAATAAAGTTAATTTTTATTTAGAAGATATAATAGATATTAAAGAACAGATAGATGAAGTTAAAGAACCTAAAGAAGTTAAAAAAAAGAAAAATTATAATATATACATTATTACATTAGTTATTTTAGTTATAATAAGTTTTATAGTAATTAAGAAATTAAAAAAAGTAAGTTAATTAATAACTTACTTTTTACATTTGATAGAAATTAATACGAGTATTTCGATTATGATCTGATAAAAGAATAGCAATAAAATCATTTAAAGTAATTTCTAGATGGAAACTATGATGATAATCTTTTAAACCATATGAATCAAAGATCATAATATTATCTTCTGGATCATAATTAAAATGACCTTTAATAATAGCATCTTTAATATAATTTAATTTAGTCTTATTGATATTAGATTCATGTCTATTTTCATCTTTAGCTTCATTTAAAGCTTCACGACGATATTTAATTTCTTTAACTAAATGTTCTAGTTCAGCACAATCACGAGTTATACCTACACTATTCTCTTCTAATAGTTTAAGATTATTTTTAGGAATTAAACGCGTATTATTTAAACGTTTATTAATACGACGATTTACACCAACAACCTTCTTATTTAACTTAGATAAATCACTGATAATACTCTTATATTCAGGTGTTTCATAATCAATAATACTAGGTTTTAATTCATTTAAATCTAATAATGAATAGTTAAAGAAGTTATGAAGATTTTCTTCATCATAAATATAATTAATATAGAAATTAGAAATAGCAAAAGCATTTTGGATTTCAGCACGAGTTGTATGATTAAAATCATAGGCTTTACGGCATTTATCTAAAGAATAATTCTCTTTATATGCATGAACTAAACTTCTTAATAATTCATATGTACAAATTAAACGACGTTTATTTTGATTAGCTCTACTATTATAACATTTATATAAATCTTCAAGATATTCAACTAAAATACTAAGGGATTCATGCTCATTATATAATTTAGAAATAGTACTTTTTTCTTCTTTAGTAAAAATAGCACTCTTCTTATTAATAGATAAACAGAAATGATCTTTAGATAATTTACTATTTAAATCTTGTAATTTCTTAAAATCATAACCTTTTATATCTGATAACATATCAATTAAATATTTAACATCTTGATATGATAATAACTTATTATCTTTACGACTTACTGTATATTCATATACAACAATATCTTTAATAAAGTTATTTAAAGATTCATTTTTATCTTCAGGAATAGATACAGTATAGAAAGAATATGAATTATGATCTAGAGATAGATTGGCATTATTGTTGATAGATGTAATTAAGAAGTTAGCAAATTCAATTAACCAACTAGAATCCACTACTAAACCATTATCAAACTTAATAGTATTATTATAGTTGCAGACATATTCACCATTAGCTAAAGCACTGATTAAGTACTCAATTAAACTTTCTTCAGTTTTAATAGATGGAACTTGCATTTTAAAATAACTAATGCCTTTTACTTTATCCATATAGTACTTTAATTCTTTTTTATCTAACTTAGTATAGTCATCCTTAGATAAATACTTATTATTCATTATTTGTAAAGAAGTATATAATAAATCTAAAGCTATATAATCAAAATCTGAAATAAATTTAAGATTTTTACTACGATTATTTAAGATTTTTTCTAGATATGTGCCTAAATATTCATTAGATTTAGTCATATTAACAAAAGTATTTAGCTTAGATATATTAGCTACTAGTGAATTCCCCTTTTTCATATTCTCACCTATTATTTATTATATCATAGTAATTAAAAAGATTAAATAAAAATATTTAACCTTTTAATGAATTAGAATTTTGACCTATTTTTTGTTCGATTTCTTTAAGTAAATCTGCATTTTGATTTAAGAATTCATCGATTGTACTTAAATCAATATGATGATAAGTTACTTCGTATGAGATACGACGATTTATTATTCTTTGAACAGCTTTGATTAAAGATAATAAATCACTTATTTTAGAATCGGTTAATGGATCTGGTGTAGCTAATAAATCTAGTATTTCATGAGCAGAGACATTAATTAACTGACTACTAAAGACTAGAAAATAATCAATATTAGAATAATACTCTATATCATTGATACTAGAAGCTATTTCTAATTCATTTAATAATGGACGATTATACTTTTTTAAATATAAAAGACGTATAGTTAATAAATCATTATTATAAGCCATAATATCTTGAATATTTTGATTAGCTTGAGCTTCAACATATAAAAGACCTCTAATAAAATTAGAATCAGTAATAGTTATCATCCCAGTTGATTCATAGAAAGCATGAGAAAAATTAATTTCTTTAACTTTATTATTTATTTCATGAACTATATCTTGATATAGAAGACAGCAAGAATCTTCAGCTTCTGGTATAGATAAAGGTTGGTAAGGAATAGTTGTAAAAGTAGGAAATTTATTTTCTTCAGGATCTGGTAGAACAAAATCAGGGCTTTTGACAAAAGTTTTAACTAAATTATTATTTTGATTAAGTTCCATATCACAAACCGACCTTTCTATAAATCTTTTTCGGTAATTATTTCAATACCATTTTCTTTTAGTAAATTAGCTGTTATGCCATTACCAGCTATTAATTTAGAACTAAAGGTTCCATCATAAATTTGGCCATAACCACATGAAGGACTTTTAGCTTTTAAAAGAGCTTTTTTAATACCTAGTAATTGACATAGTTTTAAAGTCTCCTCTGCCCCTCTTTGGAAGTTAGAAGTAACGTCTTCACCAAGATTATTAATTACTTGATGATTATTAATTTCGGATGCTGGACGAGGAGTTGGGAGTCCACCAGCTATTTCAGGACAAAAAGGGATAATTTCTTTATCAGAAAACTTAGTTAGAATTACTTCATGATAATTATTCCCACCATTATATTTACAATTAACACCTAATAAACAGGCGCTTACTAATATTTTTTCTTTCATAATTTCTCCATTACAAAAAATCAATCTAATGATTGATTTCTATAATCTTATTTCTTTCTTAATCATTTTAACAATAACTTGAAATAAAATGTAATATAACAAAATCCATATAACAATTGATATAGATACTAAAATATACATTCCTTTACGAACGCATAATATAATATCTAAAATCATAATAGAAGTTAATAAAGCAGCAAATATACCAATTAAAACATATTTACAAGTACGATTTATATAAGCATAGCCTTTCTTTAAAGTATTATTTACTTCACTATTATCATTACGACTAAAAATCATTGAACTAATAACAAAAATTATTTTGATAAAGTTTACAATAGTTAAAGTCGTTAATAAAAATAATGTTGGTATAGTTACAAATAAATAATAATAATGTAGTCTAAAAAGTAACTTATATAAAATAGCAATACCAAATATATAAAAGATATTACTTAAAATATAAACAAATAAACTAAGACCTTTATGCTTTTCTAAATTCATTTCTATCACCCTATTATAGATATTATTATATCACATTTTTTACAAATGTTTTATTAAAGATTCATAAAGTATATCAACAATGTAATTTGAAGGCTCTAATTCATATTTTTCGATTAGTTCTTCGATAATACGATCATGGTACTTAGTATCTAAATATTTGAAAACTGATTCTTTTTGATTAGATAAATCAACTAAATAGTTTTCCGTATATAAATTATCAATGATTAATAGAGGTAAATCCCCGACCCATTCTTTAAAAGAATCTAATATTTCTTTTGTACTATCTTTATAAGTAAAGGCATCTTTATCATAATCAATCATTTTTTTAAAATCAGGAATAGCTATTAAGTCTTCACGTAAACGATAGTCAAAACGATCTTGAAGATTGAGACCTTTTAGTTTAATAGCCGATAATTGGATAATATCTCCTCTTTCTTTACGGATTGCCGTAGGAATTATCTCTAAAATAATATATTCATCTTTTAAAGGATTCATATGGTTACCACCTTTCAATTTTTATTATACTATAATATTTACAATTTTTATTTTATTTTGACGAATTATGTTTTATAATTATTCTAGAAAGGTTGTGTTTATGTGAATAAATTTTGTCCTAATTGTGGAAAAGAAGTTGCTGAAGGTTCTCAATTCTGCGATAATTGCGGTGCTCCATTAAATGTTCAACAAGCTCAAGTTGCACCACAAGGTCAACCAGTACAACCTGGTCAACCAATGCAACAAGCTCCTGTTGGCACAGCTCAAAAATCTAAATTATGTGCTGGATTATTAGGTATTTTCTTAGGTGGACTTGGAATTCATAATTTCTATTTAGGTAATACAGGAAAAGCTGTTACCCAATTACTTATATCTACTATTGGTGGTATTATAACTTGTGGTATTGCATCAGTAGCTGTTGAAATTTGGGGTCTAGTTGAAGGTATCATGATCTTATCTGGATCAATCAATACTGATGCTAATGGTGTTCCATTAGGTCAATAAAGACTTACTTATCATAGTAAGTTCTTTTTTTTGCAAATTAAAAGGTACTCAAGAAATTTGAGTACCTTTTTTATTAAAATCGACTTTTAAAAACATAATCCAAAGAATGCAGGCTATAATATAACAATTATAGAATCCTCTCTTTCTTTTCTTATATTTTATTTTTTTATATTTTTTATTTTATTTTTTTTTGTTTTTTGTTACTAAATGTAACAGTAGTTTTTTACTTTTGTATTTATTTTTTTAATATAATTGATTCCTCTAAAAAATTTTTTATGAAATATCTGGTTGCGTTTATAAAATAATATAGATAAACATATTTTATATTAGTAATGGTATGATATAGAATTCAATAAAAGAGTATTATCTATAATATTTAGTTTTTACCAGCTACCTTGCCAATCAACGATAGCTGCACCAATAGTATCATAGTAGCTTTCTACACTGGAGTCATGTATAATGCCTGCTATGTCTACTCTAAGTTTTTTTGCATTTGCATATGAAATAGTCTTAACAGCGTGTGCGTAGTCACCAGCAACAGTTTGATGTTTTACTGTAGTTGAACTGCTTTTTTGAACATCAAAATACATATATTGAGTTAGATTTGTTAACGAATCTGTTGGTAAAGCAAATACTAGAGCTGTTCCATTTACACCAGTTATAATTCCTGCTTCCATACCATTATAGCATTCGCCATTTCCCATACAATAACTTTGATTAAAAACCGGTAATGATTTTCTTTCAACTGTGGAATAATGACCTATAGCAATAATATCAATACTTCTAACTTTTGGAATATTCTTCCAAGTTAAATCAACACGATATCTGAAACTTGAACTATTTTGAAGTAGTGTACTTTTAAGAAGCTTATAATCTGTTTGAACGGTAAATGATTCGTTTAAATGGTACAAGTCATGTAAATCAACACTATCATATTCTTCTTTTGTTATCTCCGTTGTAAAAGAAGTTACTTCTGGTGCAATGACTGACATGATTTGTGAATTATTAAGAACAGTTACTGTTTTATAATACTTAGTTGTTTCACCTACTACCTTAAATTCATCTTCTGCTACTATGTCCTTAGCACTTACCATTAAAGGCAATACTAATAGAAATGCAAAAATAAACTTAACATATTTCATTTACTACTTAAATTTTCCCTCCTTCCTATCTTTCAATATTAACATGCGACATTTTTATAACACTATCGCTTGTTTGACGATTTACTCGTTATTATGACGAATTTAGAAATTTTTAAAAACTTCTTGCCACTTTTACTTTGTATGTATGTTTGCTAATTTCATTATTTGCTTTATCTTGTAATGACAATGTTAAATTATTATATTTAGTACTTGTTAAGTTTTTTATTCGTTGTGTTTCTATGTTGATAAAATTTATAGAATTACCTTCAATAACAACACTATTTTTATTAATACCATTACATAATGCTATTTCCTCATTTTGAAAATAAACATATAATTCTGATGTTTTATCAAGATTATCTAAATCAATATTTTTAAAACATAATCTCTTGATGATTAAATGGTGACCATCTTCCTTTTCAAGTATATAACCTTCAATTATTAAATCTTTATCATCACTGGTTATTTTATAGACATTGGCATCATTGGTAGCTATTTGGTCATCTGGAGATTTATTCTTTCTTATATAGTTAGTGAATATTGATGCTGAGATAGTAGATATACTTACTATTGTGATTATGATTATGAATAATAGTTTAGTCTTGGTGGTGAATTTATTTTTAGGTTTTGGTTCTTCTTTTATTTCTATTTGAGGTGGTTCATGACGTTTACATTCTAGTAATTCATCTACTGTTACACCTAGAGCTTTACTTAATGGTGATAGTAATGTAATATCTGGTAGATATACACCTCTTTCCCACTTAGATACAGTTTTATCATCAACACCTACTAGTTTACCTAACTCTCTTTGTTTTAAATTCTTTTCCAATCTAATTTCTTTTATAAATTCACCAATATTATTATTCATAACTATCTACCCCTTTGAAATAATTAATAGTATTATAATATGAAATAAATATTGAATTTATAAGTTATGGCTATTTTGAAATATAAATATTACATATAAAAAGTACTCATAATGAGTACTTAATATACTTTTTCTACATCAATTATTGTATCTTCTGTTTCGTAGTAACCTATTTTTATTTTATCTCCTACTTCTAATAATGGAAGACGATTACTTAATGTAATTGATATATTATATGTTTTATTATTAGCTGTGAAGAAATAATGAGTATTGCCAGCTATAATAGCTTCATCTATTTTATTAATTGTTATTTCTTCAATTTTTAATTCATCATCTGTTGCTTCTTTTTTTATTGATTTTAAGTAATTATCTCTAGCTTTTTCGATTCCTTCTGAAGCATCAGTTACTACTACTTTTTGATAATCTTTTACATTAACAAAGCCATACATTTTAACTAAACCACTTGAATCTTTTAAACTGACTAAGTAAGTTGGTTCACCTTTTAGATTAATTAATAATGGGAAGGTAGATTCATAGCCCATATCTTGGACTTGACCTTCAGCACTACTCATCGCACTAAATTCTTCAGCACCGGGAACATTATAGTATGTTGTTTTACCAGTACGCATGTTAGTTAAAATAAAACCTAAGTTAGATTCATCACTTACAACACTTGTAATTCCTGTATATAAATAAATATCATCATTCATAGCTAAGTAGTTATAGCCTTCAGTAGTATTAACAGCTCCTTTTTGACCAAAGATACTATTAAAGAAACCATTCTTATAAATACCCCAGTCATCTACTTGTTCAATAATTAAAGAAGCTGAATAAGCGATATCAACCCATGACGGAATATCTTCTTTGTTATACTTTTTAGATTCACCTGTTATTGGATCAAAGATAATTACACCAGTTACTTTAGCTTTTAAACCAACAGCTGTATAACTTATAGTTGGAACTATATAATATGGGTTTCCTTCATTATCAATTTCAAATGAAATATTACCAAAGTTCGTAGTTGGATATGTAAATCTTAACTTTCGTTCTAACTTTTCATTAAATAAAGCACTAGATGAATACTTCATACCTTTATCTAAACGAGTTAGTTTTGATTCACCAGTTACACTATCTACTGTAATATAACCGACAATACCATCTTTACGATTAGTAAACCATTTAATAGCATCAGCATATTCTAAAGGAGTTACTCTTAAAATAGAATCATTATAATTTATTTGCGTATATAAATCAGAGACATTAAATTGACTAACTAATTCACTTACTTGACCCATAACACGATCACCTAATACTTCTGATGAAGCACGATCAAGTAATGGTAAATGTTTAAAATTTACTTCAGCAATATCTTCCGTAAAGTTACCTGTTTCATCGACACTTATTCTTTGTTGATAACTCTTGGCATTAAATAATGGTGAACAGATAAAATTAACAAGAAGAATTAAACCAAACATAGCAACTATTCCATAAACAGAATAAATTAAAGATTTTGGTAAGACATAGTCTATTCTTTTACCTTTTTTAAATAATTCGATTTTTTTAGTACTTAATAAATCTAAGATATTATAAATAATAACAATAAAAGTTATAAAGATATAAAAACTTATATTATTAAAGTTTAAAGCTGGTAAAGTAATATAATAAATTATAAAACCTAAAACTAATGTAATTAAAATATTGATTATCCTTCTTAGCATATTATCACCTAGTTGTATTTTACCATAATTTAGGAAATTTAAAAGAATTATCTTTAAGAATGCTTTGATATTTTAAAGTTTGGTATCCAGCTTGGTTAGCAGCGGCTAATAAAGTATCGTCATCAATACCTTGTAATAAAGGATTATTTTTTAAGATTGGTAGTAATTCTGGCCATTCTAAATCAATAGCATATTTTTTAGATTTAATAATATCTATTATGATTTTACCTATTTCAAGTAAACGAATATTAGTAAGAGCTCTATTAACAATATCTAATGGTTTATTTTGAAGTTCATGTAATTTAATCATACTTTGTAATGAAGTATATTTATTATATAAAGTATAATAATCAATAGAGGTTAGAATAAAATGTTTATTCCCAATATAATAACCATTAGTTAATAAATATTTAGTTATATCTAAGAGATTCATAGTATATATTTGGTCTTTTAAAGTAATAATTAAGTAATTCATAATTTGATTATAATCTATTGGTTGATTTTCTTCATTATCAGATAAATAATATTTTGATTTAGTATTAGATGCTAAATCGTTTATTAAAGCACTTAATTCGTCAAGATTATTAACAACATAAGCTTTATTATCAATAAGGATTATAATACCTGGTTCATCATCATTTATATCATATTTAATAAATTTAGCTTTATATCTAGTTAAGAGATATTTAAGCAATTTATTGATATCTTCATCTTCAATATAGTGTTCTACATTAACAGTTAAAGATGTTAGTTTTCTTAAAAGATCTAGTTGATCTTTAGATTTATAATAATCATAGTTTTGAATGTAATAATTTTTAGCATATAAAAGACGATGACGACCATTTTTTATTTCATATTGACCATTTTGTTTACGAACGACAATATTATAACTATCTTTAATTCTTTGCATATTAACGTATGGTTCATTACTTATTTTAGATCGAGTACCATTGTAATCTAAAGCGCCATAAATTAAATCAAGATCATAATCTGAATCACCAGTTAATTCTTCGTTACTATATGTAAATTCGGTATTAATTGGTAAACTTTCATAACGGGAATATAGAACATAACATCTAGGTCTTTCTGGTTGTGATTGTTTATCTTTTGGTTTTTTATTTTGATGACATATTTGTTCTAAGGTATATTTAGTAGGAAGTTCTAGATAAGATAAAAAGACTGGTTTGATATTTTGACTTTTTAAATTACTTGAGAAAATAACAAGTAAAGGCTTTTGACCCACAAAGACATTAAACCATTTATGAGCTTTTTTAGTAGATGATTCTCTTAAAGCATTAGGAACATTTTCTAATCTGGTTTGTAAGATAGAATGATAATGTGAAACTTCATCTTCTTCATAATTCTGTTCTTTAGTCTTAGGAGTTTTTAAAATACTTTCATAAAAGATACTTGGATATGTTAAAGCTGTAGTAAGAGCTGGTTCTAAATCGTTAAATACTTCTGGTTTATGAACTTTATTTTCACAATTCATAGAAACACTTTGTTCAATCGTACGTAAATCTAAAAGATATCTAGGAAGAGTATTGGAAGATAATTGAAGACCATTTAGACGAAGAGTCTTTTTAAAATAAGTATTAGTTGGATAAAAGGAATAATTGCTTGATAAGGAAGTAGAATTTATCTTAGTAAATAAATATTCCATATTTTCTGTAACGACAAAACTATTACTATTTAGGTAGTAATTTATCATAAGACTTATATTATGAATAAAAGTATTAAAATCATTATGAGAATAATTACTTAAAGAAGTTAAAAAATCATAATTATTTAGTAATTCATTAATAATATTTATTCTTTGGTTTATTCTTTGAATTACCATTGGTTTTTTATTAAATGTCGTCACAAAAACCATCCCTCTTTATAGAGGGATATTATACTATATTAGTTGATTTTAGTAAAATTTATAAAGGTATTTTATTATTTAAATTATTTATTTGTATTGATATATCATTAATTAACTTACGATAATCAATATCTTTATTTAATCTTTCACTAGTTAGAATAACTATAATATATGGATTATCTGTATTAGAAATGCCTATATCATGATAATATTCATCACTTTGGCCATATTTATGAAAGAATTTAGTATCTGATAAATTAAGATAATTACCATAGTTATTTAGATAATAAGAAGATAATTCTTGACCATTAGGTAAAGTTTTAATTAGATTATATAAATTAGTTAAATATATTAGTTGATCTTTAACTGTAGTATCACAGAAATATAAATTATTACATTTAGTTAAAGGAGCTCCTAAGTATTTAGCATATTGTTTTAAATTATTAAAACCTATTTTTTCAACAAGATATTTATGGGCTTGATTATCAGATTTAGTTATAGCTAATTTAACATTTTTTAAGATATCTGGTTCAGTCATTTTATTTTCGTAGATATACATAGCATCTAAATTCTTAATTAAACTAGCACCAAAATATGTTTGTTTAGCATTATATAAGTATGTAAAATTAGTATTTATATTTTTATAACCAACACTTACTTTATATGGTCTTAAATATTCATTTAAATTAGTTATTAGTTTTTTTATTTCTTCATTATCGTTTGGTAACTCGGTATATGAAAATTCTTTAATTGTTTCGATAACTTTTACTTCACGATTGATACTTGTTTTATTTCCACTTGAATCAGTTACAGAATAAGTAATTTTATAAGTACCAGGTTGTTTATTATTTAAATTAGAAGTTATTTTAACTTGATTAGTAATATCACCATCAATATTATCTAAAGCTTGGTAGCCTGGTTCTTGATATTCTTCATATATATTAATTGTTACTGATGAATCTTTTAAAATTATATCAGGGCGAATTATATCTTTAATATTTAGATATTTTTTAAGGTTTATACTATTAATTATATCTATTTTATTAAGATGATTATTAACAATTAAGATAGTAAAAAGAATAATCATGATAATATTGATAATTATAAAAATATTAATTATTCTTCTTATATTTGGCATTTAATAACTCCAATTATTTACAAATATTAGCAACATATTCATAGATATCTGATTTATAAAGATATAAAGCTTGTGTATCACCACGATAAACTAGATTATTATCGCCATCAAAAGCAATAAAATCATCATTTTTAGTTATACGATATGTACCATTAATACTAGTACCTGGGAATTTATCTTCATCATCTAGTAATTTAATACTATTAAATTCATTATTAATATTAACTAATTCATCAGTTGTAACAGTACATTCACGATATTCTTTAGTTTCACCATCATCATAATGTTTATATACTTTGATTTCAGTAGCTGTTTGATTACTTTTTTTAGTAGACATATTAGATACAACGATAACAAAACAAATTGTTAACATAATTGCACCGACAACAATCGCTATTTTTATTTCTTTATTATTAGTCATAATAATCACCACTTTAATTATATCATATTATGAAATTTGCTGATATTTATTTTATTTTTAGAACACAGAAAGACTCGATGTGACTAGTAATAGTTTATTTTACAGATTTGCGATTTGTTGACTAGTCATAATATATAATTTAATCTTTTTTAGTTCCCTCTACCAAAATAGATATTTCCCTTAATTTATTTTCTAATAGTTTTTTATCTATTAATTTTAATTTATATTCTGCAACCATAGTTGGAGACATTGTCCTACTCATTGCATATTCAACTACTTTTTCATCTTTATCAGCGCATAATATTATTCCAACACTTGGATTTTCATTATTTTTCTTTTCTTGTCTATCTAATGCTTCTAAATAAAAATCCATTTTTGAAACATATTCAGGTTTAAACTTTCCAACTTTTAATTCAAAAGCTACTAAGCAAGATAAATCTCGGTTATAAAACAAGAGGTCGATAAAATAATCTTCATTTCCTACTTGGACTCTATATTCCTCTCCAACAAAAGTAAAAGACTTCCCTATTTCTAAAATAAAGTTTTTCAAATTTTTAATAATGGCTTTTCTTAAATCGACTTCGGAATATTCATTTGGCAGATCTAAAAATTCTAAAGAATATAAATCTAATAATTTAGTATTTGGATAATCGTCTTCATCAATAGTTTGTGTAGTTGATGGTAATGCTTTTCCATCGGATAACATATATCTTTCATAATATGCACTAGAAAGTTGTCTATCTAATTCAGCTTTAGAATAATTATTTTTAATAGCCATTTT
>CANQOH010000014.1 GCA_947625425.1 uncultured Bacilli bacterium | reverse complement strand
GTGGGACTCGGACCCACACGATATTGCTACCACTGGATTTTGAGTCCAGCGCGTCTACCAATTCCGCCACATGGGCATTACATAAATTATTATAACATAAATATTATTTTGTACAAATAAAAAGATTTGGTTTAACAAATCTTATTTTATATAGCCGGTTGCTCTTAAGTTAGCCTCAATAACTACTTGACCTACTACTTTATCTAAACGATAATCTCTGGCTTCAACACCGTTTTGGAAAAAGATAGTAGTTGGAGTGCTAGGAACATCTATTATAGCATCCATGGCTGCATGTTCATCTGGAGTTAATAAATCATATTCAATAATATATGCAGTTATATTATGCTCTTTTAATGTCTTGTTAAAAATTGGTTTATAATCTTTACAATGAGAACAGAAAGTTTGAGATGCAAGGAGAATAAAAGATTCTTTTTTATTAATTAAAGTGGTAAATTCTTCAACTGTTATACCTATTAAATTACTATATGTTGAATCTTCTTGTTCAATATTTTCGACTAACTCTTCATTATTAGTATTAGAATAATCTTCTATTTCTTTTTCTAGTTCTTTAACTTTATTTTGTAATTCTTTAATTTGCTCTTGTGAGTTTCTATTAACATTAAAGAAATAAATAGTTCCTATACCTAATGTAATTGTTAAAATACTTAAAATTGTTATTATAATTATTTTGTTATTCATATTACTCCTCTATTCTATGATATCAATTCCCAAAATTTTAGATAGTTCAATAGCTTGAATTAAATTAACTTTTAATCCTTTTAAATATTTAGGTTGTATTTTTATATTAGTTATATCACAAGTACTTAAATTGATACCTTCTAAAATAGTATCAATAAATTCCATTTTAATTAATTTAGTATTATTAAATATTAAATCTTTATTAGTTATATTATAAAAGGTACTTTCTGTAAAATCAGAATTTTCTATTGTTAATTCTTTTACTTTACTATCAACTAAATTAAAATATTTGCCTAGAGAATTGTTGATTTCGATTTTGGTTAAATGACAATTATTTAAATTAACTCCAATTAATTTGCAATTAGTAAATTTTATTTCACGAAAATTACAATCGATAAATTTCGTATTTGATAAATCACAGTTAGTAAATTCAACTTTTTCAAAGAATGTATTTTCAAATATATTATTATTTAGGTTAGTATATTCAAAAGTACAAATTTTAATATTTTTATTAGCTATTTCTAAGTGGGAAAGATTTAAGTTAGTTAATTCTTCACTTATTAAGTCTTCTTCACTGATAAAATCATTTTTATTCATTTTCTTCTTCCTTATAAATTGAAGTAAATAAATCTTTTTCTGTATCGTCATCGCTTGGTTCATTGACAATTGTTGGCAAATCACTAATTGATGATAAACCAAAATAATCTAAAAATTCACTAGTGGTGGCATAAAGGTTTGGTCTTCCAGGTAATGTACTTTTTCCGGCTTCTTTAATTAAGCCTTTAGCAAGAAGTTTTCTTAACATATGGACATTATTAACACCACGTAGTTCATCTATTTCAGCTCTGGTTATTGGTTGGTTATATGCAATTATGGCTAATGTTTCTAAAGCCGCTTGAGATAAAGTATTATTTTCTGGATTTTCAATTAATTTTTTATAGTAATCTTTATGTTCTTTTTTAGTTGTAAGTTTAAAGGCATCACCTAAATAACTAATTCTAATACCACGATTATCTGCATCATAACTCTTCTTTAATTCCATTAAAAGCTCTTTGGCTTTTTCCATATCAATATCTAAAATATCACATATTTGATTAAGGGTTAGACCTTCATCACCAACAACAAATAATATTCCTTCTAGAACTCCTATTAGATTCATTTCTTACTCACTCTTTCTATCATAATTGGACTAAAACTTGCTTCTTGAGTCAAAGTAATTTCACTATTTTTACTCATTTCTAAAATAGATAAAAATGTTACGACTATATTTTCTTTAGTTAACTCAGTAAATAATTCAATAAAATTAACTTTAGAACGTTTTTTTAAAATAGATCTTATATCTTTGATTTTATCATCAACACTTAATTCTCTTTTAGTTATTTTAGTATTTAAAGGCTTATCTAGTTTTTGTCTTTCAATAAATAATTTATAAGCATTAAATAAATCTTCAACATTTAGTTCACCTTTAATAAAACCAGTTGAATCTAAATACTCAGATAAAGATTCTGGTAATTTAGTATGGACTTCAGATCTTTTTTCTTCTAATTCTTGGAAGTTCTTAGTTATTTCTTTATATTTTTCATATTCAATTAATTTATTACGTAAATCTTCTTCACTATTGAAAGAGAATTCATCATCTTCATTTTCTTCTTCGTGACGATTAATTAATAACTTACTTTTTAAATGAATAAGTTCGGCAGCCATTACTAAATATTCACTAGCAACATCAATATTTTTTTCTTCTAAAGAATGTATGAAATCTAAATATTGATTAATAATCTCATGAATATTTATTTCATAGATATCCATTTTGGATTCTTTTACTAAATGGACTAATAAATCTAATGGGCCTTCAAAATCAGCAGTTGTAAAATTGTAAGTCATATTAATCCCCCTATCTACATGTATAACCTTGAGCTTTTATTTCAAATGATATTGTATTAATATCTTCACTATATTTAAAATAACGATATACTTTTAAATCACTTAATGTTTTATCTGGAATATCTTTTAGTTCGATTTCATTTAACATTGTGAAATCAGTATTAGTTTCAACAAATGTTGATTGAAAATTATCTATTTGTTTATATTTATTTGAAAGAGCACGATATGTATCTTTATCATTTACATAGGTTTTGCTATTAGCTTGTGTCTCTTTGAATGTTTCTTTAATTTTTATTAATGAGTTATTACTATTATCAAAGTAATATTTGATTTCATCATGAAGATGGGTACAAGTTAAAACCTTATATTCACCTTCTGTTTCAGTTGTTGTTTCGTTAGGATACCTACTTGGAACTATTTCTTCGATTTTAAAATGATCAGCTTTTCGATATGCGCCTTCAGAAATAACAACTTTTACTTCACTAGCACCATAAGCAGCAACGACATCATATGAATGGATTAATGCATAACCAATAATAGCTTGATTATCATATAAAGTAATATAGTATTTTTTATCAAACATATATGGTTGACTAGATTTATTAGTTAAAGTAAAGTTTAAATAATATTCATCATTTTCTTTAGAAGTTATAAAGTTATATAACTCTAAGTTATCTTTTGTAACTCTGACAGAAGTAGATCCTAATTCATATATTTCATCTTTTTCTGTTTCACTAGATGGGTGATTAGTAGCTTGAGAAAATCTATAGTTAGCTACTTTAACAATAAATGGTAATAGTATTATAAAAGCAATTAAACCAACAAATAAGAAGACAACAACAAGAGGATTTCCTTCCTTTTCAGGTCTTATTTCATATAATACTTTTTCTTCTTGATTAAATAAGTCTTTATTGAATTTAGGAGCAACTTTTTCTTCATTTAAATCTATGTTTTCGTCAACTTTGACTTCAGGAGCTAAATTTTGATTAGCTACGGGAGCTTCAACTTTCTTCTCAGCAGGGAGCTCTTCTGATTCAACGTGAAAAATTGAACTAAAGTCAGCTGCTGGATCTAAAGTTTGATTTTGAGCTTTAACTTCTTCTTTAGTTTCGTTACTTTCAGGAATATCAATGACAGGTGCTGGTTTATTTTCTGGTTCCTTCGAGGTTTGTTCTTGTTGTTCATTCACAGCTGGAGCATCTTTTTTGATTTCTTCATTTTTTTGCTCTTTAGAATCCACATTATTATTTAAATCTTTGTTATCCATAATAATCCCTTCATTCTTCTTATATAATTATACCAAATAAGTATAAATTAAAAAAGAGATTAATTATTAATCTCTGATTTTAAATATTAAAGAAAAGATAAAGCCAAAGAAGACAGCTCCAGTTATACCAGTACTAGTAGTAGATAAAAGGTTACTAAACATACCAATAAAGCCATTAGTTTGAAAACCTTCATAAGCAGCTTTATATAAGGCATTACCAAATGATGTAATAGGAAGACTACTACCTACTAAACTATAATTAGCTATTACTTCATAAATACCTAAGAACGATAAGATAGCTCCAGTTACAACAAAAATACTAGTTATATGACCAGGAGTTAATTTAGTATTATCTAAGATAATTTGACCGATTAAACAAATAATTCCACAGACTAAAAATGAATTTATATAGACCATTATTTCACCTCGATACTAATTGCATGAGTTATAGCAGGAATACTTTTCTTTAAATTAACCATTAAAGTATTATGTAATGAACCAGTTGCTAAAACTAATATTTTTTTATATTGTTTTTCTTTAAATATTTTATTAAATAAAACTAAAGGAATGACTACAGGACCACTACCGCCTTGAAAAGTATTTTGATTATCTTTATAAAGAATACTTGAAGCATCATAATAGACTTTAGGTAAATAGTTATAATCTTCTTTTATTAGTTTTAAAAATAAATCGCCACCAAAGGAACCTAAGTCACCAGTAATGATTAAATCATAGTAGTTTATATCTCTTTGTAATTCAGTTAGATGTTGATGTAAGGTGACAGCGGCACTTGGGGCCATTACTGCTCCCATGTTAGAAGCATCTTTAATACCGTAATCGACGACTGTACCTATTGTTGATGATTCAATCTTGATATCTGTTACTTCGTTAGTTAGATAAGCACAAGCTGCGCCAGTAGTAGTAAAGGTTGTATAACATTTCTTAGGTGAACCATATTCAATAGGAAAACGATATTGCCTTTCTGCATTTAAATTATGACTTGAAGTAATAGCTACTCCACTTTTTATCATATTAGATTCAATAAAATTAGCTAAGACAATTAAACTTTCATTAAAGGTTGCACAAGCATTATAAAGGCCTAAGAAAGGGATATTACGATTAGTAATATTATAAGAAGTTATAGCTATTTGATTAATTAAATCTCCTCCGACTAAGAGTTCAATCTTGTTATTAAGTTTGTTTCTTTTAGTAATATTATTTAAACAAAGGTTTTGCATTTTTATTTCGGCATCTTCGATTTTTTCTTCATTAAAGTAATAATCTTTGATAGTATTTTGATATTCTAAATTGCCTTTAGCTTCTTCTGGTCCAGCTATTGATTCATAATCTTTAAGATAAACATTATTATATTTAAAACTAGACATTTAAGATCACCTTCACTAATGTAAGAAGAATGGCACTAACAATACCATATAATAAAACAGAACCAGCTAATTTAAAGGTATTAGAGCCCATATTTAATAAGCCTTCTTTTTTGTAGTCAAGAATTGATGAAGATACAGAGTGAGCAAAACCAGTAATCGGGATTATAAGAGCACATTTTAATTTAGAAAATAAATTATCAGCAAAACCACAACAAGTTAAAAAAGCGGAAATAATGATAAAAATTAATAACATAAAAGCTATAGAATCTTCAGAGTTATAAATTTTATTTAAATTAAGATATATTAAAGTACCAATAACTCCTATTAGACCACCACCAATAAAAGCAATTAACATATTGGCAAGACGATTTTCTTTAGGAGTTAGTTCTTCAACCATCTTTTTATACTTAACAGTATTCATCTCATCACCTAATATTTAGTATGTTTAGGCACTTAGGTAATTATACATTTTACTTAAACTTTTCTTTTCATAACGAGATACTTTTACTTGGGACATACCTAATATTTTAGCTGTTTCACTTTGGGTAAAATCTTTAAAGTAACGATAATTTATAATGTCTTTTTCTTCGGGAGTTAAGGTATTTAAAGAGTCTTTTAAATCAATCATGTTAGTTGAGATATCATCTTTTGAATTAGCAATAGTTTCATAGATAGGTCTTTCGGTTTCCGTATCTAAACTCATGATTGAGGAAGTACATTCATATATTTGACTTATGGTTGCTTCATCATAACCTAAAAATTCTGCTAATTCACTAATGGATGGTAGATGGTTTAATTTTTGAGCTAGATGATACTTGGTTTGTTCTATCTTTTTATATAGTCTTAAAATATTTTTATTTAATTTTATAGCACGAAGATTATTTACGTAATCATACATTTCACCAAAAATATAGTTATAAGCATATGTCGTAAATTTAGTTGTACCATCATCTTTAAAATTATTATAAGCTTTAATAACACCAATTACGCCAGCTTGATATAAATCTTCTAATTCAGCATCATGAAATCTAGTAGCTATTTTATAAATAAGTTTTTCATGTAATTGGATTATTGTTTCAATGTCTGCCATTTTTATCACCTGATAACTAAAATATAGAGCTTGATTACTTAGTTTTAAACAAGTTCGACAAACAAAGAAAAAAATAGAATACATAAATAAAAAAACACTGTCAAGACAGTGTTTATTCCATATCAATTGTATAAGGACTATTTTCAGTTCCTGAACCACTAACCGTAATATCACTAATTAATGTTATAACAGGACGAAGACCTAATTCAGTATTAACGGTTGTAGATACTAAAGCACCAGTATTATTAACACTAAACATTGTTGGTTTACCTAAATTGAAATCATATGGGGTGAATGTAACAAAGTTTTCACCATTATATAAGTAATAATTCATATTGTTAGTATTAACAGTTCCACCAGCCATTACTACTTCATCAGCTGTTATTAAACCAACTTTAGTATTATATGTACCACCGAAATCAGAAGCACCAGCAGGACATACTAATGATGGGGCATGATCAGTAACTAATCTCTTATATCCATTGAAGTAAATATGACTAGCATTTTCATAACCAGTATCATTACAGAAACTAGTAGTTGTAACATATTTATCTAAGCCTTGATCAGTTACATTAGTTTTATACCATGCATCAAGGGCATCTTTAGCTGTACTATTTGTTTCTTGGCTATACCAAATATATTTATAACCAACATAATCTTTTTCTGGACTTAATAATTTATTATACATAGTTGGAGTTCCAGCTGATTTATCAAGAATTAATTTAATTGTACCATCGTCATTAATTCTTACAATACGCCAGATGAAGTTACCAAATTGAACATAGTTATTAGTAACAACGCCACGATAATAATAAGATTTACCATTACTAGTTTCAGCAGCATATAAGCCATCTGATGATGTAGAAACATTAGTGAAGTTTGGTGCTGCTTTAGCTTCGATTTTAGTTTTTTCGGTTAATAATTTTTCATAGAATTTAGCTTTGATACTTGATTCAGCATCAATTAATTCAAATTGACCTTTAAAGATTTTATCTTTTTCAATTTTGGGATTTCTTCTTTCATCAAACCATAATTTAATATTAGTTCTTACTGTTTCATGTGGTTTAACATCAGCAACACCAATTAATCTACTTTGAACGACATTTGCATTTTCAGATTTAGTTAGTTCTAGATTATTATATAAACTAGCGTCTTTAACAATATATCCAGAAGATTCTAAAGTTAAAGATTTTAAATCGACAGTTGTATCATTTAAAACATTTAAACGAACTTGTAATTCTTTATTAACATCACAAACATTTTCAATTGTTAAAGTATATGGACTAGTTTTTTCTAGACCTTCTTCAGTAGTTACTGGATTAATATTTTTCATCTCGATAATATTCTTTTTACTATCTTGGTAATATATTTTAAAGCAACCAATAGTATTGGAACTTAATTCGTCTTGATTATTAGTAGAAATCCATAGTCCATAACCAGTACCCATTGTTAAAGTTATGGCTAGCATAATACCGATAATTGATAAACTAATTATATATTTTTTCTTCATAATATGCACACTCGATTCTACAAATTTTCTTAATATAAATATATAATATTTACTATCTTTAGTCAATAATTTGGAAATAGTTTATGGGACTTTTTAGTTTTTAGATTTTCGTATTTTATTTAATTAAAAAAGAAGATTTTTAATCTTCCTTAATTCTTAACATTTGAATATCTTTGATAATATATTTAGCTGTTTCTTCGATGAAAGCAATTATTTCTTTAGTATCAAACATAAAGGTTTTTTCTTCTTTACTCTCTTCAATTATTAAACCCATTTTTTCAATTAATATTGGAAGTTTAGTAAGAGGTATTTCATTTATTTTAGATGTTGGCATGCGAAAATCAGTATAAAAGATATCTAGAGGTAACATATACTTATCAATTAAATCAATATTAATATTAGTATAATCATTATATATAACATCTTTAATAGCCGTATAAGTTAATTTCTTTTTATTTTGATCATTAGCATAACGATCAATAAAGTGATATATATAATCTCTAAACCAATATTTATCAGTTAATAAATGAATAAAATAACCCATCGTAAAAGGATTAGATAAATCATCTTTATACTTATTTAAAAAGTTATTAATATTAGGAATATCATCTTCATTACTATGATCTAAGAAATGAGATATTTCTTTTGTTTCACCTATTTGTTTAGAAATATCAGGAGCTATAGAACCTAATAATAATTGATATTCATCCATTCCTAGATATTTATTAACTTCTTTTGCAACACATAAATGTATGATAGCTGATGCCATATTATCACCATACTAATTATAACATAGATACTTTTATTTATTAGTATTTTTATTGGCCTTTTACATTAGGTTTAATTAGGTAATTCTTGTCTTTTTAAAATAAAATGTTGTAAAAATTTAAATTTGTCTTTATTAGAAAGATAGAAGTAACCAAAGATATTAAAAGATAAAGCACCTATAAAGTTAACAAATAAATCTTTGATTGTATCATTTAAACCAATATCTAAATAACCATTTTTAATCGTTATTTTATCTAAATTATGATATTTATTTAAATAATATATTTCAGTATATTTAATATTATCAATTTTTAAGGGAATATTCTTTTTATCTTCATTTAATAAAGTACTATTAATTTTAGTAAGATAACGATCTTTTTGCATATCAGTTTGTAATAATGAATTATCAGAAAAGTATTCATAGAATTCCCAAAAGATACCAATTGTCATAGAGAAGCAAAAAGAAACAAGACAGACAAAGATGGGAGATAGTTTAATGTTATTAACATTTTTATTAAGTAAATCAATTAAAGATAAGCCAACACCAGCGGCTAGAAAACCATTAATGGTATGAAGAATAGTATCCCAGTATGGAATAGTGCCATAAAAGTTATTAATCTCCCCTAATATTTCAGCAGCATAGATAAATAAAAGAATAATTATTTCTAAAACATTAGGTAATTCTATTTTAAATTTTCGTTTAATAAACATCGGAAAAAAAAATAAGATTAAAGATATTAAACAAAGAATAGCATTATTTAGGTCCCCTCTTATAAATTCAAGAATCATACAAGTAACAATTAGAAAACGTAAAATAAAATAAACGATTACAGAAGATTTTGAACTATACTTATTAACACTTAATATTTTATTTTTAATTATTTTAAACATATTATCTACCCTTTTTAAAAATATATTTAAATAAAAAAATAATTATTCACAAGGAATAATTATTTGAAGATATTCATCTTGTAATGAAAGATTACTAGGATGATTTTTATCTTTATTTAAACATTTATTATGAAGATATAGTAAAGATTTTTTAAATTCTTCAATCATTGTTTCTTTTGAGTTAGATAATTCAATATAAGAATTTAGGATATCATTTACTAAAGGAATATATTGATTTATTAAGTCTTTAATAACATCAAAAGTAAAAGTATTAAATTTAATATGAATTGGATTATGAGGTTCTGTAGGACTTGTTTCCATATTTTTAAAATTAATAAAGTCTTCAATCATTGTTGTTACTTTTTCTTCAGTTATTTTAGGTAGAACTACTTTAGCTAAAACACGATAATAAGATACTTCAGCTAAGTTATTAAAATATTCAATATAATCATTTTTATCAGCGATATAACGATTAAAGATACCATATAAAGAATCATTAAGACGAATAGAACATTTTAATGGAGATATAAATGATTTTTTTAAATCACGATGAATCTTAAAGATAGAATCAAGGAATGATAATTTAAGTTTTAAGTCTTCTTCATTAGCATATAAATAAATTGTTAATATTTGAGAATGATTTTGTGATTCATTTAGTTCACCTGTTAATTCATAATTTAGATTATTCTCAATACATTTTTTGATATATTCATTAACAATGAATTCCGTTTCAAAGACTGAACCATTAAGATTAATAGTTATATTATTAGAAGCTTCTTGTGGATTAAATAAATTATGGTTACCAAGACCAATTACTTTATCATAGAAATCAAAACACTTTTGCGATTCTTTAATAAATTTATATAGATTTAAAGACATATTATATTTTTCCATAATACGTAATTGAGGATTTTGTTCAGCTTCGTTATTTAAGTATGAAATAAATTCGAGAATTTCATAAATATCTTCACGCGATAAAGAACTTAAACGACTTAATTCATCTTCGCCGATTAATTTACTATATAAAGGATTAACATCATCATAAGCATAATTATTTAGTTTATCAATTAGAATACTATATAAACGATAAGATAAATCAGCTAACATTTTAAGATGATTATAATCTTTAACTTTAGATTTACCTACTTCTTCTTTTAAAGTGTATTCTTTAATATCAAAGTAGCCGTGATCATAACGATTAATTAATAAATCTTTTAGTAAAATATCATCATCTAAGATATTAGATATTTTAGCTGGGCTATTTAAACTTTCTATTTTTTTAGAAGTATATATTTCTCTTAAGTTTAAATCATATATTTCAGATAGATATAATAGGATTTTTAAGTATTCAACTTTGGTTTCATATGTTAGATCTGCTTTGACTTTAATATATTGATTTAACATATTATCAAAGTAATTATCAGTTATTTTAAGACCTAATTTTTCAATATGAATTTTGATATCTTCAATAAATATTAAGGATTTTTTTTGCAAGTCTTTATAATTTATATTTTCTTTTTCAGATAGTTGTTTTAAAGTATTAAATTCATTAACATCATTATTAGGTTCTAGATTATAACGACAAAAACGATAGAATAAATTAGTTTCTTCAATATTATAATCTTGTTCTTTTGGTGTACTATATCGAGATAATTCTTCACGTAAATCGATACCATATACTTTAGATAAACTAATTAGAACTTTTAAGAATTCAACTTTTTCATCATAAGTAAATTCTTTTTTATTTTTGATATAGTGTTCAATCATATCACAAAAAGAACTGAAGTCAGTATTAAAACCAAGTTCATTAACTTTAGCTTTTATCTTACTTACTAATTCTTCAGCTTTCTTTACAGTATCTGGTGATGTTTGGGCGATTAATGCGGCTAATTCTTCTTTGTTTTCTTCGATTTCATTTAAGTAATATTGGCAAAGTTTCTGAAAAGTATTTTCCATATTATCACCTACTATCAGTATAGCAAAAAAGATGACTTATTTTAAGTCATCTTTAATATATTCTACAATCTTGTTTACAATGTCTTTAATATCAACATCTTCTTGGTTACCGGTTCTTCTTTCTTTGAATTCTATCTTACCTTCAGTTATTTTTTTACCGATGGTAATACGTAATGGAATCCCGATTAAATCCATATCTTTAAATTTAACGCCTGGTCTTTCATCACGGTCATCATAGATTACTTCGATGTTATGTTTTTGAAGTTCTTCATAAATGTCTTCAGCTATTTGCGTTTGTTCATTATTTTTCATATCTATTTGAACTAAAGCGACTTGATATGGTGCAATATTCATTGGTAAGATAAGACCATTTTCATCATTATTTTGTTCAATGATACTAGCTAGGATTCGACCAACTCCTAAGCCATAACAACCCATGACAACTGGATGTTCAATATTATTTTCATCTAAGTAAGTTAAACCTAGTTTTTCAGAATATTTAGTACCTAATTTGAAAAGATTACCTATTTCAATTCCTTTTTTAAAATAGATATTACCACCACAGTTTGGACATATATCGTCTTCTTTAACATTGACAATATCAGCAGCTATATCATATTTAAAGTCTTTTAGATTAGCATTGATATAATGATAGCCTTCTTTGTTGGCACCACAACAGAAATTTTTCATTTTTAGTATTTCATTATCAATAACGATTTTGGCTTTTAAATTAATTGGTCCGGTATAACCTGGAACAGCATTACTAGTAGCTATTAATTCATCATTAGCGAAGTTAACTTCTTGACATTTTAAAACTTTACAAACTTTACTTTCGTTAAGTTCACGATCACCACGAATAAAGAAGACGACTAATTCATTATTGATATTCATTAGTAAAGCTTTAACAGATTTTTTAACATCAATTTTTAAGTAATGACAAACATCTTCGATAGTTTCTTGATGAGGGGTTTCAACCATTTGTAATTCTAATTCTTTTTCTTGGTCATTTATTTTACTAAGACATTCAGTTACTTCTAAATTACTTGAATAACCACATTTATCACATAGGACGATTGTATCTTCACCAATATCAGTTATGGCTTGGTATTCTTCAGATAAGGTTCCGCCCATAGCACCACAATCTGATCTAACTATTTTATAATTAATACCTAGACGATCATAGATTTTGTTATAAGCTTTCTTCATATTATCATATGAAATATTTAAATTTTCTTCATCTTTATCAAAAGAATAAGCATCTTTCATGATGAATTCACGAACACGAATTAAGCCATATCTTGGACGTGGTTCATCTCTAAATTTATCTGCTTGTTGATATAAGGTAAAGTGTAAATCTTTATAACTATTAACCATTGCTTTAGCAGCAATTGTAAATAATTCTTCATGAGTTGGACCCAAAACTAAATTTTTATTATAACGATCATGAAGATTAAACATATCATTACCAAAAGCTTCGACACGACCGCATTTTTCATAATATTCACTTGGAATTAAGCTTGGCATTAGTAATTCTTGGGCTTCAGCATTATCCATTTCTTCTTTAACTATTTGTTTTATTTTATCAATGGTTTTTAACCCCATTGGTAAAAACATATATATACCAGCTCCGACTTTTTTAATCATTCCACTACGAACTAGTAAATTTCCACTTTTACTTTCTTCATCTTTAGCATCTTCACGTAAGGTGAAGAAAAAACTTTTACTTATTTTCATTTTAGACCTCCTATTAATATTTTATTTTTAATATTCGGTCGTTTAGATAATCTCAACATATTATCACTTCCTATAAAATAAAAAGGATGGTACGCCAAGGAGTGCAATATGCACGGTACCATCCTTATATACTCATTTTGATAACGGATATATATCCGGAAATATTTTCATATTTCACTTATGGGTAGGAATAACTTACTATTATTGCTTAATTTCACCAACCTAAGCTCTCTTTGAATAAGGAAGTAAGTAATTATGTCCCAATCAACATGTTGTATGTAATATAAAACAATTACTATTCTTTGTCAAATAGTAATTGTTATTTTTTATTGACCTGCGAAAGGATTTTGTGGTGCCTGTGGATTTACAGGGGCGCTTGGAGTTTGTGGAGCAGTAGGCATTGGTGTTGGAGTTGCACTGCTTTGTGCACCTTGTTGTGTACTAGCTTCTACTATTTCTTTCAATTTAACTTTAAATGTTTTTTCTTCATCATCTACTAAACCCATATGATCTACTCTAACTATTTGATTATGATCAAATAATAATGTTTGATCTGAGCTTAATGATCCTTCTGGAAATAGAACACCTGAGTAATCAAATATACGATTTGGGTTACTTGCATCCATGGTGCAGAAACCATTAATCATTACTCTTTTTGTTCCGTTTTGTAACAATACAACTGTTCCAACAGGTAAATATTTTTCGCCAATTTGACCGTTCATATTATCATCCCTTCTCTTTTTACTCTATAAAAATTATATAATATTTATTTTATGATGTCTATTATTAATTTACTCTTGTATGCCAAGTTCTTTTAAAGCTTGTTCTAATTCTTCTTTTGTAACTGTACCTTTAAAGGCTTTTTGAACTTTTCCATCTTTAATTAAATAAATGACTGGATAATCTTCACATGTTGTACTACCTTCAGTAGTTGTACGACATGTATATTCAACATTTTGAACAGCAGTTTTAAAAGCATCTTCAACATAGTAATAATTTAAGTAATAACTATAGAAATCTAAATCTGTTTGCGCAGCTGTTAAAGCTTCAAATAAATTATAAGCATCTACTTCATAAGTGCTTGAATAATAAGTACTACCAATAAATAATACTGTTGGTTTGCTCTTACTTAATAAATCTACAGCTTCGTCTTCATCGTAGATTGGAGCCATGCCATAACTGTTTAAAGTTGGAGTATTAGCTTTTTCTAATTCATCTAATTCTGAACCAACTAAATCTTTTAAAGTACTATCTTCTTCAATAACTTTCTTCAATGAATCTAATAATTCTTCTTGATCTAAATCATCGGCATCAACTGCTTTACTTGTATTAACACTTGGAATATCACCAGTAGCAATTTCATAATCACCTGATACACCAACGTATTCATCATTCATAGTAACTTTTATTTTATAGTCACCTTTAATAGATTTCTTTTCTTCTTTTTGACTTATATAGAATGAAAGTTTAATTTTTTGGCCATCTGCTTCAGCTGATAAATCAAAATCAATTAATTCATCAGATATTTCTCTAATAGTACCTGAAGCAACTTTTTCACCATTGTATTTAACAGTAAAATCAGTTCCTTCTTTCTTTTCTTCAAAAGAAGCAACTACTTTAAATTTACTATATTCACTCTTTTCATGATTATCGATAACCATTTCAGCTTTTTTACCATCTTGATACATAGAGAAATATTCTTTTTCATCTACTTCAACACTAAGACCAACAACAGAATTTAATAAACCTTTTGTCCAGATATTGATTACTAAATCTTCATCCATATCAATATCTTTAGCTGAATCTTTTAGATCTTTTAAAGCTTCTTTAACATCGCCTTTATCAACTTCGGCTACTTTAGCGAAATCACTTAAGAAATCATCATCTTCAAGTAATTCATCACAGAATGTTTCAACCATTTGTTGTAAAGCATCTTCATCTAGAACAAGACTATTTTTAGTAGCTGATACACTTTTACCATCTACTTCAAATTTACCACTTGATTTCTTCATGTTCTTACTATCAAGAGTTTTATTTAAAGATGTGTTAACTTTTTTAACTAGTTTATTATAAGTCTTTGTATCAACTTTATCCATTTGTTCTTTTAATTGTTCTAAAGCTTCTTTAATTTCAGTGAAATCAATTTCTTCACTTTCTACTTTAACAACATCGTCCATAAATGTGGCACCAACATAAGCATTGGCATCTTGGTAATAAGCACTAACACCTAAAGTATTCTTATCACCTTTAACACTACCACTAAAATATAATGTTTCTTTATCAATGTCGATTCCTAATTCGCCAGCCATTGTCATTTTATTTAATAGTTCTAAATCGACATCATCTGTCTTCATATTAGAATCAAGTTTAAGACTACCTTTTAATAATAGTGAATTGCTTGATAATTCAAATTTTTTCTCGAAATCATCATATTCATCTAAAGCTTTATTAACTGCTTTGAAAGCATTATTTATTTGACTTTTAAAAACAGCTTTTGGTGTTGATGTAACAACTTTTGTAGTAATACCTGCGATTAAGGCTACTACTACAACAGCAACGATAACAATTGGAACAACACCAAATGATTTAATTTTGTTTACTACATTATTAACTCCACCATTATTTCCCATATTTCCATTAGGAGTTTGAGTAGGAGTTGGTCCCATAGGTGCAACATTATTATTTGCCATATCAAAGGTTGGTTGTTCTACATTAGGAGTATTTACTTGTTGTACAGGGATTTGATTTTGATCTACAGAATTACCAGATACAGGTGCTTGATTCATATTTTCAGGTGTAACAGGTGTTTGATTCATATTTTCTGGATTAACTGAAGAGCCATTATTTACTTCATTATTCATATAACCTCTAACCTCTTTCTATTAAAACATTATAGCATAAATAATGTTATTCGTGAATAAAAATTGCTTTTTTTCATATTTTTTTATTAAGGTGATTTTGTTGAAAAAAATTATATTTATTTTATGTAGTTTATTATTAACTTTTAGATGGGTTTATGCATTAGAATTAACCCAATATAGTAAAGCTAGTATTATGATTGAACCAACGACTAATACAATCATTTTTGAAAATAATAAAGATGAACAGTTGTCACCAGCTTCAATGACAAAGATGATGACGATGTTAATTATTATGGAACATATTGATAGTGGTAAAATTAAATTATCAGATATGGTTACAATTAGTAAAAATGCTTCTAGTATGGGTGGTAGTCAAGTCTTCTTACAGGAAAATATGCAAATATCAGTTGAACAATTATTAAAAGGAATTGCTATTGCTAGTGGAAATGATGCAGCAGTAGCAATGGCAGAACATATAGCTGGAAGTACGGATGAATTTGTTAAATTAATGAATGATAAAGTTAGAGAGTTAGGTCTTAAGAATACGCATTTTGAAAATGTTCATGGTTTAGATAGTGAAAACCATTATTCTTCAGCATATGATATGAGTCAAATAGCAAGAGAGTTATTAAAACATAAAGATATATTAAATTATACTTCTTTATATGAAGATTATTTAGAAAAACCAGATGGAACTAAAACTTGGTTAGTAAATACTAATAAATTAGTTAGATTTTATCCAGGAGTAGATGGTCTTAAAACTGGTTATACTAAAACGGCATTATATTGTTTAACAGCAACAGCAATGAAAAATAATATTAGATTTATTACAGTAACGATGGGAGTTGATTCTTCAGAACATCGTAGTGTTGATACGACAAGTATGCTTAATTATGGGTTTGTTAATTATAAATTAAATACAATCTTAAAGAAAGATGATGTTTTAGGGGAAATAGAAGTTAAAAAAGGTAAACAAAGTAAAGGTACTTATTCAGTTATGGAAGATGTAACTGATTTAATTAAGCAAAATGAAAATAAAACATATACATATAATATTAATAAAAATAAAGTTGTAGCTCCAATATCTAAAGGAGATGTTGTAGGTAATTTAGAGATTATTGATAATGAAGGAAAAGTTGTTAAAAAGGTTGATTTAGTAATTAATGAAAGTATTGCTAAACATAATATAGGTAGTATGTTTTGGGAGATGTATCAAAAAGTTGTCCATGGTTATATTTAATTGATGTATTTATTTAAGGCTTTATGTTATAATTTATTATAGATAAATATAATAAGGAAGAAGTGAGTTTTTTATGAACGAACAAAATAATAATGTAATGGGGTCTAATACTTCACTAAATAATACTCCTACTCCAAATACTAATCCGGTGGAAACACCTTCAATTATGGAAAATATTAATACAATTCAGCCTGAAGCTGTACCTAGTACAAGTCCAACTTCGATGCCACAACCTGAAGCACCTGTACCTACTGCCCAACCTGAGGTTGTTAATCAAGCTGCAGTAGCAACAAATCCTGCACCTACGCCTACGCCTACTCCTGCTCCAGCTGCTACACCAGCACCGACACCGACACCAACGCCAGCACCTGTTACTACTCCAGCGCCTACTCCAACACCAACAGTTCAAGGAGATGGACAAGCAGTTGCTCCGATGCCAGAAGCTCAACCAGCACAAAGTGCAGCTCCTACTTTCCAAGAACCGGTAGCTTCTAGTGGAACTATTAGTACAGGAAATGGAACATTTGGACCAAGTAAACCGATGAATAGTGATTCTGATTTAACAAATGTTGGCTTTGTCGCTGTAAGTGATTCTTTACCAAAAAAGAAAAGTAAAGTTCCATTAATAATAACACTTATTTTATTAGTTGTATTAGCTGTTGTTGGATATTTCTTTATATATCCATATGTTTTAAAAACATTCTTTAATGATCCAATGAATGTTTATACAACAACAATAGATAGTGCCTTTAAAGGACTTAATACAACAATTAATGAAATATCTCATGATAAAGCTATTTATGATATAGAATTATCACTTGATTCTAATTTAGAAGTCTTAAAACCTTATGCTGGTTATAAATATGGTGTTAATTTTGGCATAGATCCTAATAGTAAAAATTTACAATTAGGTTATTCAATAAAAACTCCTACTAATTTAGAATATAGTGCATATTCATATATTAAAGATAATAAAAACTACGAAAGATATTCTACTTATCGAGATGCAAATGGTAAAACTGGTTTAATATATACGGGAGATGTTGATAATCAAGAAGTAAGTGATTTATTCTCAAGCTTCCAAGGCTTAATTAATAACTATAATAAAGTTAATGGTGAAGATTTAAATTATTTAGTTAATAAAATGTCTAAGACGATTTCTGATAGCATTGATGAAAATAAATTATCTAAAGAAGATGCAAGTATTACTTTAAATGGTGAAACATTAAAAGTTACTAATAATAAATATGTAATGGATTTAGATAATAGAAAAAGAACTGTTAAATATATTATTGATGCATTTAAAGATGATGATAAAGCAATAGAAATAATGTCTAAACTAACGGAAGTTGGTGCTGAAGATATTAAAAAATCTTTAGAAGAAATTAAAGTTGATGATATTGTTACAGATGAAGGTACAATATATATTAGTATATATACTTATGGTAATAAGAATTCAATAATTGGTTATGCTTTAACTGATGATAAAGATGAATTTGAATTCCATTATTATTCTAAAGATGAAAATTTATTTGAAGCTTATTTATATTATGTAGAAGAAAATGAAGATACTGGTAAAAGAGAAGAAAATAAAATAGATATTAAGGGCGTTAATAATGCTGATGGACATAAGATTACAGTAACAGCAAATAATAAAGAAGTTTTAACTCTTGATATTAAATCTTGGGAAAAGAATAATTATGAATTTGATTATACAATAAAGAATGAAGATGGAGACTTTACAGGAACTATCAAATTTGTTAAAGAAATAAATGATGATCGATTAAAAGTAAATTTTGATTTTTCTATTAGAGTTTCTAAAGATGAAAACTTAAGTATTAGTTTAGCATTTACTGAAGATTGGACTAGTGAAGTTGCTAATATTAATACTTCAGCGACTGGTAGTGTTGTTACTTTAACAGAGCAAGAAATAACTGATGTTAGAAATAGATTTAATACTGATTTATATAATAATACGCCATTAGGTACATTGTTCCAAACTGTATCAGGAATGTTTGATCCTGGTATAGTAGATTATTATAATTCAGATAATACACAAAATATTACGCCAGAAGTTCCAGAAGTAAGTCCGGAAGTAAATCCGGAAGTAAATAACAATACAGTCACTACTTAATAAACAAAAAATCTAGATATTGAAATCTAGATTTTTTTATGCTTCTTTTTTAGCTTTCTTTTTATCTTCTTTTTTAGCTTTTTTGTCTTCTTTAGGTTCTTTTACTTCTTTTTTATCGTCTTTATCTTCTTTTGGTTCTTTATCTTCTTTTCTTTCTGGTTTAGGAAGAGCAGCTTTACGAGATAGATTTAGACGATTACGATTATCATAGCCTTCAGCTTTAACGATAATTTCATCACCGACTTTAAATAGTTTTTTAGGATTATCAATTCTTTCCCAAGCAAGTTGAGATACGTGACACATTCCTTCACAACCAGGCCATAATTCAACGAAGCAGCCATAGTCTTCAACTTTAACTATTTTACCAGTATATACTTTGCCCTCTTCGACTTCACGAGCAACATTTTCAATCATTTCTTTTGTAGCATTAATAATATCTTTATCTTGATGATAGATTAAGACAGTACCATCATCTTGAAGATCAACTTTAACAGCATTAACATCATTTACTGATGTAACATGAGAAGCTTCTAAGATAATCTTAGTAATCATATCGCCACCTTTACCGATAACATCTTTAATCTTATCAGGATTGATATGTAAGATTTCAATTTTAGGAGCATACTTAGATAATTCTTTACGAGGTTCTGGAATTACTGATTCCATTAAATCTAAGATTTCCATACGAGCTTCTTTAGCTTGAGCTAAAGCTTCTTTTAAAATCTTTTCAGTTACACCTTTAATCTTAATATCCATTTGTAAAGCTGTAATACCTTTTCTAGTACCAGCTACTTTAAAGTCCATATCACCCATGTGGTCTTCTAGACCTTGAATATCAGTTAAGACAGTATATTTTTTACCATCTTCAGAAGTAATAAGACCCATCGCAATACCAGCAACTGGAGCTTTAATTGGCACACCAGCAGCCATTAAACTTAAGCAACCTGCACAAATAGTAGCTTGTGATGATGAACCATTACTTTCTAAGATTTCTGAGACAACACGAACAGTATATGGAAATTCTTTTTCATCAGGCATTACTTGTAATAAAGCTCTTTCACCTAAAGCCCCATGACCAATTTCACGACGACCTGGTGAACCATAACGGCCAACTTCACCAACTGAGAATTGTGGAAAGTTGTAATGTAACATGAATCTTTTGGAATCTTCTAAACCTAAACCATCCAAGATTTGGTTTTCTTCTAAAGATCCTAGAGTAGTTGTTGCTAAAGCTTGAGTTTCACCTCTTGTAAAGACAGCAGAACCATGAGTTCTTGGTAATAAGTCAATCATTGCTGATAATGGACGAATTTCTTTCATACCACGACCATCAATTCTCTTCTTATCTTTATTAACAATACGACGAACTACTAAGCCTTCAATACTATCAACAACTTTTTTAACTTGAGCTAAAATGTCATCGATATTTTCAGCTTCACCATATATTTCCGCAAAGTTTTCCAAAGTATCTTCTTTAACAGCATCAATCTCGGCATATTTTTCTAATTTTGGTTTATCAGAAGATAAAGCTTCATACATTCTTTCAGTAGCAAATTCTTTAACTTCTTTTTCAAGATTTTCATCGATTGTTGCTAATTCAACTTCAACTTTTGGTTTACCAATTTCTTTAACAATCTTTTCTTGGAACTCACATAATTTTTTAATATGTTCATGACCAAACATTAAAGCTTCTAACATTTCTTTTTCTGATACTTCTTTAGAACCAGCTTCTACCATACAGATAGCTTCTTTAGTACCAGCAACTGTTAAATGAATTGTTGATTGTTCAGATTGTTCAACACTAGGATTAATAATATATTCTTTACCTATTTTACCAACTATAACCCCAGCAACTGGACCATCAAATGGAATATCACTTATACATAAAGCAAGTGATGAACCAAGTAAAGCAGCCATTTCTGGAGAGTTATCTTGATCAACAGATAAAACTGTGTTGATTACTTGAACTTCATTACGGAAGTTTTCATCAAACATTGGTCTTATTGGACGATCAATTAATCTAGCTGTTAAAGTAGCTTGATCAGTAGGTCTTCCTTCTCTTTTAATAAAACCACCAGGAATTTTACCTACTGAATATAATTTTTCTTGATATAAAACTGTTAATGGGAAGAAATCTTGAGTAATTGGTGTATGTCCCATTACAGCGGCAGTTAAAATAACTGTATCTCCGTATCTTACTAAAACTGAGCCATTAGCTTGTTTAGCTAATTCACCAGTTTCAATAGTGATTTTTTTACCTAAAAAATCTAATTCAAAAACTTTTTTACTCATTTTTTTCTTACCTCTTTTCCGAAAAAAAGACACTTAAAAATAAGTGCCTACTTTTTACTATTTTCTTAAGCCAAGGGCTTCAATAGTTTTTCTATAACTTACTACATCATTTTTTCTTAAATAATCTAGTAAACTACGTCTTTTACCAACCATCATTTGAAGTCCTCTTTTTGAATGGAAATCATGAATATGAGTCTTCAAATGTTCAGTTAAATTATTAATTTCTTCTGTAAGGATAGCTATTTGAACTTCTGTAGCTCCACTATCTTTTTCATTCTTACCGAATTGTTTAACTAATTCAGCTTTTCTTTCTTTTGAAATTGCCATTATAATTCCTCCTTTAATTTTATAACCGTTTAATCATAGTAAGGATACGGAGACTTCCTAACCAAGAATAAACTTCCTTAGATAATATAACAAATCTTATCTAATATATCAAGTATTTTTTTATTATGATAAAAATTTCTTTTGTTTCTTAGCTTTATAGTTAATTATAAATAATGTTATTAGTAAAATAAATAAGAATGCTATTGGAATTACTTCTCCAGTATTTGGAGAAAGAATTGTTTCTTCTTTTTCTTCTGATGAATCAGTCTCTTCTTCAGCTAAATCATCATTAGGTTTATTGTTTTCATTAGCATCTTCATCATTTTCAGGTAAGTTACTTTCATCTTCATCATCAACTGGTTCTGGTAAAGTAGTTGTATATTTACTAGTATTAATATTAATATTTTGGCAATTACCAAAACGATCACATAAATTTAAATTAGTAGTTTTATCTTCTTCTGTTAGTTTTTTACTTATTGATCTTTTATCGTTTGATAAAACCCAACCAGTAGGAGTTAATAATTCATCTTCACTTGAGATAGTAATAGTATAATTTTTCTTATCACCGGTTGCATTTATTTCGTATTCTAGGGGGATTTCAACTTTATCGTCATCGATAGTAAAGAACTTAAAAACATATTTATTAATGTCATAGTGTTGAGCTGCATATCCTAGATACATTTTATTGTTAGCAAAACTAACTGTTTCTAATTCGCCAAATCCACTACCGATGTATATCTTTTTAACTAGGTGACCAAAATCTTTATGTGGTTTTCCATTACTTTCGATTTTAGCATTATAAACATAAATATAGGCAGAATAAGCATCACCATAACAATAAATTTGATATGAACTAGGACATGTTCCTTGTTCAAAAACTGT
Source organism: uncultured Bacilli bacterium (assembly GCA_947625425.1). The sequence continues at coordinate 8,810 of CANQOH010000014.1, read as the reverse complement.
AGAATATATATATCCATTATGATACTCTTTACCTTGATCAGTTTGAGTAGCTGGCATATCAAATGAATATTTAATTGTTTGCCAATCAGGAGTTATTATAAAGAATCTTCGACTACTACCACCAATATAATAGTCATTAACATAGTCGTAAGCAATAGAACTTAATCCAGTTCCTATATTATCCTTTATGTTAATAGTATCTTTTTTATCCATAGTATCTGCATCATAAACAAAAATCTGATTATTTGAATCTGCTCCTACCATGAATACTTTATTAGTTTTACTATTATATGTAAAATCATTACCATGACCACCATTAGTATAATCTAATTTAAAGAGATGTGTATAATCTTCTCCATCATAAGTAAAAACTATTCCTTTATCAGGAGTATCGGCATTACTAGAGTAAAATATTAATTTATCTTTAACAACTGTAAATCCTTGTAATTGTTTATATCTTTTATTCCCACTTAAACTCGTATCAGCAGATTCATAGAAATAACTTTTAGAATCTAACATATGGGTAATATCTATAGTCGGAGTAGAATCATTTGTTAATTTATTCTTTTTCATTTCAATAACTGGTCTTATTCCTCTTGTTTCAGTCTTTTGAACTAAGCTATTACAACCATTATCCTTAACTGTATAAATATAAGAATTATTACTTTCAAATACAGTCTTTGACCAATATCCATTATTATTAGTTAATTTAGAATTAACATAATATTTGGTATTAGTTACAAGGAAAAAGTTTTGAGCAGAAGCTTTAACATCATGACCTATAGTTGGATTATCAGTTAATTTCATTAAACTTTTAATAGTCGGCTCATCGATTATATCAATTGATCCTTCAAAGCCTTTCCAATTTTGAGTTTTGTCTTTTAAAATAGTTTGGTAATTATCATAAGTACCAACACCAATATCATGGTCTAACATAATTTTTATGGTTTCATTAGCTGTAGTATCCTCATTATTTAATATAACAAAACGATAACATGTTGTATTTTGATAATATGGAGTCCAGTAACTTTTTTCATTACATTCTTCATTTTTTATTGGATCAAAATAAACATAATCATTGACTTTATATTGAGTAGCAGCTGTAACTATTGTAAAATTATACAAAAAAAAGAAAATAAATAACATATATTTTTTCATATTTGGTACTCCTTTATTTTTATAATTTTATTATAGCACAAAAGAAAAGGAAACTTTAATTTTTTACTTGGTTTACACTAATAAAACACCACTATATTAAAGTTTTACATATAGTATCAATATCTGGTTCAATTGAATCATAGAAAAGATTTATAGTATGAATATTTTGGGCAATTAAGAACTTTCCTAAATCAGAATGATGATTAATAAATTTAGTACTTAATGGTTCTTCATCACTATAAATAAATGATTTAATTATTAAATCCTTAAAATGTTTGGGATCAATATTTTCTAACATTAAAGTAACTATTGGTCTTAATTCAGCTATAGTATATTCTCCTGTATATGTAGCTTTTAAGAAATCAGTTATACTTAAGAAAGTTAAATTGGTTGGATCAGCTAAGTAATATAAACCTTTATAAGCAAAGATAGAGATTGCATGATTACCATATTCAAACATTTGTAAAGCTGCTAAGTCTCTATATAAACCAGTAATATGACTATTTCCTTTATTGTGATTAATAATTGAAGACCATTCTGTAGATATGGTAGATTCTTTACCTTGGTTAGCTTTAATATCTGGAACATCACAACCAATAATATAAGATTCAGTACCTGTGGCACGTAAGACACGACTTAACATATCAACATTATTTAAACAAGCTGACTTACCTAACATAATATCAGCTCCTAAAGCAGATATATCAGATACACGTTCTTGATCATTAAAAGTAAAAGATTGATCTTTACTAAACATACCTAACCATAATAAATAATAGAAAAAACTACATTTAGTAAAAGGATTTTCAATACCTAAAGAATTTATTAAACTAGCTGTTCTTTTAACTATATTTAAATAAGCACGATAATATGGTTTATTTTTACCACGTTCTTTTTCAGTAGTTAAACTGTTTTGAAAACCTTGCATTACTTCTTCAGTATATAGATGATTAAATAACGCATAATTTAATAATTGTTCATTGGTAGCAGTTGTAATGTTTCGCATAATAATTCCCCCTATTTAATTATTAATTAAACATAATATATGGTTTAGCTTTACTATTATCTTTAGAATAAGTTTGATATAAAGCAATTATTTTATCTTGATATTTAAGACAAGCTATATTAGATTTAAAGACTTTATCAATAATAGCTCCATCTTTAATTTTATTATATAAAGTTTTATCGATATTAATTGTTTCTAAATTAGATAAAACTTCTTCAATAGATAGTATTTTATAATTATTATTTTTAATATCATCTAAAGTATAAGAATCTTCTAAAGTAAATTCACCTTGTTTAGTTCTAATAAGTGATGACATAGTACCAAGAGTATTTAATTTTAAACAGATATCATTAATTAAAGATCTAATATAAGTTCCTTTAGATACGGTTGTTTTAAAAGTTATTTCATCATCTTTATAAGATAATAGTTCAATACTTTTTATTTCTATTTCTCTTTTAGGTAAAGTTACTTCCTCTTTAGCTCTAGCATACTCATATAATTTTTTACCTTTTACTTTAACAGCAGAATAGATAGGTACTTCTTGAATACTTTTACCTAAGAAAGAATTTAAGACTTCTTTAATTTGTTTTTCAGTTACTTCATATTTAGCTTCTTTTAAAACATTACCAGTTACATCTAAGGTATCTGTAGAAATACCTAATTTAATAGTAGCAATATATTCTTTATACTTACTAGTTAATAATTCACATAACTTAGTACATTTACCTATACAGATAACTAAGACACCTTCAGCTATAGGATCTAAAGTACCAGTATGACCTATTTTTTTAGTATTAAAAGTCTTAGTTAAAATATTAACAACATCTCGACTAGTCATACCCTTTTCTTTATTGATGATTAAGATTCCATTTTGCATATAAATCACCTTTTGAACTAATAGAATTTTAATATATGGAATAAGTTTAGTCAAATTTTAGATAAAATAAAAGTTGTTTTTGACATTATTTATTGGTTGTAGTAAGATGAATCTGTCTTTCGAAGAAAGGTGATTTTTTTTGAAAAATTTAAAGTTAAGAAATAGACTATTAAAATTATTAATAACAGGAAATATAATAGTTATTATGACTTCAACTGTTGGTTTAATAAAGACTTTAGGTGATAGTAAAAATAATACTAAATATCCTTATGTTCAAGATCCTGAATTAATTATTGGCGAAGTAGAAGTTGTAGATCCAACAAAAGAATATCCTGAAGCTCAAACATATTATCCAGAAGTAGAAACAATACTTCCAGAACTTCCTATGGGATATACTAATCCTCAAGAAACTACTTCTATAAGTAACGAAGATACTAATACACAAGAAACACAACCTACAGGAGTTGTTACATTTACAGAAAATATTACTAAGTTAAGTGATAATGTATCATTAATAAATGAATATGGTTATATCTTAGAAGGAAATGTTAATGAAATTATATCTTATGGTCAATCTTGGCAAATAACGGGAATTATTGGTCGTGCTGTTAACTTAAGTGAACTTAATATTAGAAAAGGTCCTGGAACTAATCATGATGTCATTGGAACGATTAAAAATGGTTCAACAATTGGGGTTTATGGTCGTACAGATAATGAATGGTATTTAATAAACTATAATGGAACTGTTGGCTTTGTTTCTGGTGATTATATTCAATTACTAGATGTTAACTATGATGAAACAAATAATGTAATTTATAGTGTTTTACCGCAAGCTGAATTAGCTATCCAACCTACTACGAAAGTTAATGTTAGAAGTGGTAATGGTACTAATTATGAGAAGATTGGTTTAATAAGTGGTGAACGTAAATATAAAGTTATCGAAAAATGCAGTAATGGTTGGTATCATATTGATTATAATGGTCAAGATGGTTATGTATCTGGAGATTATGTAACAGAAACTTATATGTTATTTGGTGATTTTTATCGTTTTGTATATCTTAAGAATGACTCTTATTTATATGATGGTGATGGTTTTCAAAAACGTATTGTTTCAAAATATGAAGGTGGAAAAGTATATTCGGAAGATGATACTAGATATTTAGTTAGTATTGGTGAAGACTACGGATATATTAATAAGAGTGATTGTAAGATTATTGAAGGTAAAGTTATTAATATTGATTTAAACTTACAACAATTGGAGATTATTAGTGATGGTAAAGTTATATTAACAACTGATATTGTTACTGGTAAAGATAGTACTCCTTCTGATCAAGGTTTCTTTAAAATTAATGCAATTAAATATGATACATATTTAACAGGTACTGGTTATAGAACTTTTGTTAATTACTTTGGACCTTATAATGGTGGTGAAGGTATTCATGATGCTAAATGGCAGAACGGTCATTTTGGTGATGTAGATTACTATCATAAAGGTGGTAGTCATGGATGTATTAATATGCCACCAGAGATTACACCAGAAGTATTTGATAATGTAAGTAAAGGTACTTTAGTATTAGTACATAAATAAAATGTTTCAGTTAATGAAACATTTTTTTATGGTTGTAATTGCTTAATAAAAAGATTAGAATCTAAACTATTATCATATGATACATCGAGTTCATTTAAAATATCTTCTAGTTTCTTAGAACCATCTAAGACTTGTTGAATCTTATTTAATATTTCTTTTTTGATAGAATTAGGACTATGAGTATATAAATCAAATAAATTTAAAGCCATTAAAATAGAAACTAAATATTTACTAGAGATAGATGCTTGATATTCATCTAAGCCCTTCTCTTTTTCATAATAATATTTAAAGAGATTATCAAATTCATAAAGAAAATAATTTAATCTATTAATTAAGACTTGCCTTAGTAAAATACCATCTTGATTATTTTCATAAGCATAAACTAATTCAATAAAAATACTTAGTAATTCACTATGAAGATAATTAGTTATAGAACCTTTAATACGAGTTAATTCTAAATGCATTATTTCATGAACATAACTTACAGGACTAAAGATAGTAGTTTGTTTACTTAATTCAATCCATCTAACAAATAAACTAATTTGTTTTAAAAAGTCATCTTCTAAAATATTAGGGATTTGAAAAGAAATAGTACCATATAAATAAGATTTATCTACATATCTGATTGGAACTTTAAAAGGATTTATTAAAGTACCTGATTCATTATAAAGTTTTATTAATTCAGCTATACTAGATACTTCTTTATTATGTAGATTACTTTTAATCATTAAATCACTAGCATAAGGAATATCATATAATTTAAATTTATTTTCATAAAAAGATTTAGATGTTGGAATTATATATTCAGGATTAATACTTGTTAAGTGAGATGATAGTTGATAATCAGTTTCAGCTAGAGCTAAAGCAACATCAACTAATTTAGGACCTAAAGGAATAGTAAAATCTACGTTATTATAACCATATATTTGATTATTTGTTTTAAGAAGAGATTGCATATTACTCATTCCCTCCTTTATAAGCTAATAAAAGTTTTTTAGTTTGATCTAAATAAGATAAACGCTTAGATAGTTTATCAGGGTGATGAGCTAAAGCATCACACTCTTGAATAATATATCTTTTATAAGTAAGTTCATAATCTTCTACTATATTATCTTTAGTTATAGGAGTATCATGATACTTAATTAAATAACATAATCTTTTTATTTCATTTTCATCAAATAATAATCTTTTTAAAATTAAATAACTTATTTCACTAGATTTATCAGCATGACCTTTAAAATGTCTTATACCATCTTCATCTTGATATGATAAAGGTTTACCAATATCATGTAGTAATAATACTAATCTTATTTCATAATCAGATGGAGATTTACTTAAAGCAAGTAAAGTATGATTCCAGACATCTAAATGATGATGAGGATGATTATGAAGGAAATTAAACATCATTTTTATTTCGGGAATAAGATTAACTAAAGAATCTAAATTATCATTAATAGAAGTTATTATATTATCTGATGTTAATATTTCTTCTAATGTCATACTAATCCTCCTTAACAAAATAAAAAAATCCCTTATTCAGGGATTAGTTATATTTATTATAACATCTTTTAAAATAATTGCTTAATATATTAATTTTAGTCTTAAAACAACACGATATTTAATATTACTACTATAACAAGTAAATAAAGATAAATCCCATTCACCTTGATCTAATAAATCAGGATTAGTTTCAGAGATATTTTCTTTTTTTACTACTTCATATTTAAATTGATGACCATCTAAATCAGTAAACATAACTTGGTCTTTTTCTTTCATTTTTTGAATCTTTTTAAAATGAGATGTTGAATTATGAGCTATTATTATAGCGTTGTTTTGATATATTGAGCCTTTATATAATACTGGGGCTTGTTTTAGATTTTTGACTGTATATTCATTTAAGACAGGTAATTCTATATCAATACTTGGTATAGATATAATACCAATATAGTTTTTACCATCAATATTTAATTTAGGCATTTCTTTATTGGGATTATTTAAATAATCAAAAGAATCATCAATTGGTTTTTCTTGTAAAATATTTTCAATTTCTTCTAAAGCTTCTTTTGATTTCTTACCAGATGTATAATCAAATATTACATTATAAAGACATAAACCTAGAGCAACTATAATTAAGATAATACCTAGTATTTGACAAATAATTGATAACTTATTTTTCATTATTATCTTTCTTTCGTCTTATTATAATACCTACAGCAATAAGGATTAATCCTGCTCCTAATAAAATAGGGACAGGCCACCATAATAGACCAGTATCTGGTAGTTTAAAATTATAAGTATTAGTGATAGTAAATACTTGATTATCATATTTGATATTAGCATAATAATCATCACTAATATTTACTTCTTTAACTTCCCATTTATAAGTATCATCTAAATCATTCCAAGTATGTTCCCAGTTATTATCTGCATTTAAAATTACTTCTTCATATAATTCATCATCTTTGAATAATTGAACAGTTATTGATTTAGGACGATATTTCTCTTTACCTTTATCATTCCATACTTTAATAACTTTTTTATCAACTATTTTAGTCATATCGACATCATAAGCATATTTAGGAAATATCTTAACATCATATTCCCATTCATCTTGAACAGTCATATTAGGAACACTTATTAAGAAGCTTTGTGGAGTATATGTTTTAGCTCCTACAACATAAGGTTCACTAGATATTAAATATAAACCTTTTTCAATATTACTTTTAGTAGCAATACCATTTTCATCTGTTGTTAATAGAAAATCATAACTAAAATTTTCTTCTTTTATATAATCTAATAAATTTTCTAACTCTTCATCCCATTCTTCTGGTTTTTCATAATCATAAGAAATATTAGATTTATTAAATTTGAAACTAGTAGTAAATTCTCCTGTACCTTTAACACTTGCTACTTTATAGACTTTAAATGTAGCATTAGGTAATGGATTATTATCGACATCAATAAATTCAATTGTTAAACTAGCTTCTTTCTTTTCGTCTATTTTAGGGACGTTATTTGTAATAATAGGCAGAGCAAATACATGATTTATAAATATAAACGAAATAATTAATAAAATATTAATTTTTAAAAATCTTTTTAACATTATATTTGTCCTCCTCTTATAAATATTATTTTAAAAATTTCATTTTACGATAACAATGAATCATTGTAAATAATGAAACAAACCAGCAAATAATTACTAATTTTTCAATATCAAAATATATTTTATCTGTAAACTTATATTCTTTTATTTCTTCTTTTTCTTCTAATGGTACCATTTCTCCTCTTACTAATAGACGATGAGAATTAATACCATATGGTGTACATGTTACTAAAGTAGCATATGTCTTACCTTCTACAATCTTTAAATATTCTAATTCACTAGGTTTTACTACTTTTACTTGATCTACTTTAAAAGCATATTTTTCAGATAAGACATTAATATAAAATATATCACCTATTTTTAATTTATCTAAATTAGTAAATAATTTAGCACTGGGTAATCCACGATGACCAACCAAAACTGTATGAGTACTAGTTGAGTCTGTTGGAAAGGAAGTATTTTCCATAAGACCAACAGCTACTTGAAGCTTTTCTTCTTTTGTTCCATAGTATATAGGTAGTTTAATATTTATTTTAGGTATTTCTACATAACCTATATTACCATTAAGAATATTATATTTTTTTTCATAGTTAGAATTACTAGAAAATTGTTCTTGATGATTTTTTACTTTATCAAGTAACATATTATTATATTCTTGAGCTTCTTCTAATACTTTGTTATATTCTTCTTTATCCATATTTGAGGTTTTTTCAACATAATTAGCAATTACTTTGGATTGGTTTATATTATTATATATATTACTTATTGTAGGATATAATAGGAATCCTAAACCACTAACAAATAATACTATTATTAATATATCAGTAAATCTTTTTTTCATTATTTATTTGATTTTTCTTTATTAAGTTTTTTATATTTAATACCAATTATTATAAATGATGTAATTACTAAGACAAAACCAATAATATAGAATAATAAAGTACCCATACCTCCTGTAAATGGTAAGATAGAACCTGGCATGTTAAGGATTGTGGTTTCGACTACTCCTGAAGTTGGGTCTCCAGTTGTTGATGCTTGTCCTGTTTCAACAACTGTTTGGATTGCATCCATTAAAAAT
>CANQOH010000013.1 GCA_947625425.1 uncultured Bacilli bacterium | reverse complement strand
CTAACTTTTCCTTTTACGGTGTCACCTTTCTTAACCTTTGGCATTCTTCCACCTCGATATGTATTATACCACAACTCGCTGTTTACACCAAATAAATTATAAGTTATAATTAAACGTGGTGATATCTATGGTTAAAGAAGAAACAAAACAAAACAATATAGATAATAATGAAACAATTACCAAAATTAAAGAAATCTTAGAAACATTAAAACCATATTTAAATATGGATGGCGGCGATGTTGAATTTATTGATTATAAAGATAAAATTGTTTATGTTAAACTAACTGGTGCTTGTGCTGCTTGTATGTTTTCTGATGAAACAATAAAAAATGGTTTATACGAAACTATTAAAATGGATGTTCCTGAAGTTGAAGGAGTAATTAATGTAACACTTTAATTACTCTTTTTTTATCCAAGAAAAAATATATATGCCAAACATTTTTTGCATTTGACTTAAGTAAGCTTCATACTTTTTAACATTATTTAATAAATTAATCAATTCATGTTCTTCTTCATTATCAACAACCATATCACTTATTATATTAAAATATCTAAAAGGAAAGACCATTCTTGTAAACAAATAAGCTTTATCTGACCAATCTGTTTGATCTAAAAGATCATTTAATAATTCATAATTATTGGTCATTCTTATATAACTAGCCATATCTTTTAATTTTAAATCAAAAGTTATATTTAAAGGATTATAAAACTCTAAAGTACTTATGCTGTCTAATGATTTATGTGATAAACATAAATCATTTTTAGTTGGATGTTTTTTTAAAAATAAAATAATTATTTCCGCAATTCCAATATAATAATCAAAACTATGATTAATTAATTTATTATCTGATAATTCACTTATTTGTACTTCAAAATAATCTATTTTATTCTGCCAAAAATCTTCCATTTTTATATATTCTTTTAAATATTTATTGCTATCAATACTATTAAATTTTTTTATATCATTTAGATCTATATCGTCCATTAAAACATTAATTTTAAATAAAATATAACCATTAGATAAGAATTCATTATTTTTATTTTTTATAAAGTCATGTAATAAAACATTTTGTTTTCTTACCTCTTCACACACTTTAATTAATTCATTAATATATGCTGTATCATATGATGTTTTAACTAAGTAATAATTAATCCCATCTACTTGAAAAATTAAACCATCTTTATATTCCTTATAATCATCAATAAAAATATTATAATATTCACTTAAAATGTCTTTCATATTAAATAATATGAAAAAAACTTAAGATAATTCTTAAGTTTTAAATTACATCATTTGAAGCTTGAACTACAGTTGGTTGAACTACTACTGGTTGTGGCGCACTATTTAAAGGTGCTGGAGAAACAGGCGTTGCTCCTAAAGTAGGATTGACAACTGGTTGAGTAGGAGTTCCTGGTTGAACTACTTGACCACTAAGTCCTAAAGCTTGTTCTTTTTGGGCTATTAAAGCTTCTCTATTTTTTAATTCTTCTTCTTTACTATATAAATCTCTATATACTTTTTCTTGCATTGTTACAACTAAGTTTTTAACACCTTCCATAAACATTTGTTGTGCAGCAACTACTACTTCATCTAATGTAGCATTTGGATCAAAACTAGGTGTAGCATTAAAGTTAATTTGTTCATCTGTTGTCAAAGAAGTATTTTGCGCATTTTGAACAATTTGTGCGTCAGGTATTACTACCGTAGGTTGAGCAACTTGAACATCATTAGTTAATCCTAAACCACTAGCAATTGGTGATGGCTGGTCAGGTAAAACTGATACAGGACTTACACCAACTGGTGGATTAACTTGAGCATCTATAACTGGTGTAACAGCTACATTAACAGCTGTCGCTTCTGGATTACCAAGTGAATTATCAGGCATAACTACCGGATTAGGTACGACTGGAGTTGGCACCGCATTATTTAATGGCGTAATAACTTCAGGTTCTGGTGTAACTGGCATCGCCGTTACAACTGGTGCTGGCTGAATAACTGGCTGAGTCGGAACGACTGGTGCTACTGGTCCAACAGGTGGAACAGGCATTTGATTAACAGGTACCTGAGCAATAGGCTCTGGAGCAACTCCCACTGGTGCTGGCTCTACTACAGGTGTTGGAATAATACTTGGTTGTGCACCTTCAGCTGGACCAGCAGTTACTTCAGCTATTCCAGGAACAACTTCATCATCACTCGAAGCATTACTACCATTTGTTGGGAAAATTGAACTTGGAGTAACCGGCATTTGTTCTTGCTCTACCCCTAATGTTTCGCCACCTTCATTACCTATTGGCATCTTATCTCCCGCATTATAATTATCTATCATTTGTTTAGATGCTGAAGCACTAACTGAAATATCTCTTGAATATTGTGAAACAGCATTTAAATTATTAATTACTGGTAAATATTTATAAGATCCTACATTGCCAGATATAATCGCACGCATAATTGTCTTAATTGAAGACCATTCATCATCCGTAGCAACCTTTTGCATATTACCATCAACGATTTCACTGACATGCAAAACAGTGAGTCCATGAGGATCCACAGCATTTTCTGTCGTAATGATATATCTTTTTTCCGTCTCAGGAATCGTAAAGATTGAAACAATATTAGAAACTAAAGTTTCACCAGATTCCTTCAAGATGGTTATCTTCTCTGGCATTGCAATCCCTCTCTATTCTATTTTTTATTATAACAAATAATATTTATGTTTTCAATCATTTATTATCTTTTATTCTTTTAATTTGAAACCACTTACAACCATAAGCACAACTATTTTCAATATAACTATCTAAATCAGCAATATTATTGATTTTTGAACATTTTTTATTACTAGGATCATAAAAACCTTTAAGTCTTAATTTACCATAAGCCCAATCTCCAACAATATAATCAAAATCATCAAAATAATCAGTTATCTTTTCGGCAAGAACATCTTTATCTATTGCTTCTCCCTCATCTTTAATAATTTCATATTCTACTTCATTAACGTTTATCTTTTTCATACCTTCACCCCACTATATTAACCCTTGTTTTTTAAAATAATCATCGATTTCATATGGATTATAAGCTTCTACTAAAGCAATACTTCGACGATAAAAATCTTTAGTATTAGCTGTATATAATAACTCATAAAATTCATTTTTAACTTCACTAGTAACTGGCTCTTTTTGATTTTTCATAACAAACATATCAATTAAACTCTTTTGTACTAGATTAAAATACTTATTTTTCTTCTTTATTGCTTTACTTTCCTGTTTTAAAGAAAAATTAAGACATTTATTAAAATTATTAACAAACATACTATAATCTTCTAAAGAATAACCATATTTTAGCATTAAAACATTAAAACTATTTTCATCTTTATTATTATAATAAGTTACTATTTCTTCGCCATATATCAATATTAACAATCTTATTACTCCTACAATAAATTTATTATATTCTAAAGAACTATCTATTCCTTTATAAGTTAAATAATCTTTAAATGCTTCATCAAATGCTTTATTAATAAATACTTTATTATCCATAAGCATCACCTACTATATATATACTACCACAAATTAACATAATTAACTAGATACAATTGAGCTTGATTTTTCAATTGTTCCTCCATAATAATCCGGAACACTTCCCATTATTACCTTAGAAGCTACTACTATTTCATAATCTTCTTTAAAAGATTCATAACCCTGTGGACTTAATAATTCATTTTCAACTTCAACTACTAAATATAACTCTATTAATAAATTATTAAGTCCATAATCTGAAACTCTTGTTCTAAAATTAATCTCTATATCATTAATATAATTAACTTTACAAGGTATTTTAAATCCTAAGTTTTCTAATAATACATTGTTATTAATTAAACCAACTGGTACAAAAAATACTCCATCTTTTTCCTGATAATATTTAATATTAGGTTTAAAAGTATTAAGTTCTTCATATAACCTATTTAATCCTTCATTCAAATATTTATAAGCTACATTAAAATTATAATCGACTGATACAACTTCCTTTTTATCATTCATATTTAATTTAACTATATTTAATAAATCTTCATTAACTAATACTTCTTCACTAAACACATAAAAAATATAATTATAAATACTTTTATTAATATTACTCTTAACTATTTCAACTACTCTTGGTGTAATCTTACCACCTATATAATTTAAAATACCTAAAGTCATTATAATTATTAATAAAATAGTAATTACGATATTTTTCTTTTTTCTTCTTTTTAATTTCATACTAAATTATATGAAATTAAAAAGAGAACTATATTAAAATAGTCCCCATCCTAATAATTTATTAAGTAATAAGACACAACCAACTATAAATATTAAGACAATTATAGCAATTAATACTTTTATAACTATCTTTGTTGCATGCATATCTTCTTTTAAATCATTAAAGTCATCAAAATCATTTTGCGTAAATGATAATTTATTAGTATTTGTTTTATCTAAAGTTACTGGAGTACCTTTATCTATTTCTAATGTTCTTGTATTCATAATATTACCAAGTTCATTAGTACTGAAGTTTTGTGTTTCTTTTATCTTTTCGTCTTCTTCATCTTTTTCAATTTTTTCCATACTAGCTTGCGCTATTTCTTTAAGTTCTTCTTCTGCTTCTTTTACTTCTTCTTCTATTTTCTCTTCTTTATCTTTATCTTCATCAAGATTTATATCTTTAATTATTGTTTCTAAAGTATCTTCTTTTTCTTCGGTAACATCTAAAGCTCCCATTACTTTAGTATTTTCATCTTCACCTTTTAAATCAGCTAAGATATCTAGAGGATCTAGATCATCATTATCTTCAGCCGCTTTAGCTAATTCTTTAGAAGTTATTGTATTAATCAAATCGAATAATTCATTTTCTGAACTCATTTTTTCTGGTCTTTTTATTTTTTCTGAGTTATCTTTATTATCTGAATTTTGCATTTCTTCTATATCTTTAAAGATATTATATTGCGTATCACGAAGTTTCATTAATCTTTCTTTTTCATAATTAACTTCTTTATTTTCTTTAGCTTTAGATAATAATGAATTAATATCATATTCCCTTGTTTCATCTAAACTTATTTCTGGTAAATCTTCCTCTTCAACACTACCAAAACTTTTATCTCTTTTATTTTCAGCATATTTTTCTGTTAATATTTCTTTAATATCATTAATATCTATATTATCTTTATTATAACCTAATACTGAAACATTACTATGTAAATCAAAATCTTCGATTTCTAAATTACTTACTTCTTTATATAAATCTTTATTTCTTTGAGCTCTAGATGGTACTACTTCTTCCATATCATCAATATTATCATAGTATTTATTCATTCTTGACTGCATATAAAGACACTCCTATTCTCTTAATAATAATACCATAAATAAAAGCTTTTTTAAACATATATCTTTACCATAATATGTAAAGATAAATAAATTTTATTTTGTTTGCATTTTTTACTTATAATTGCTATTATTAAGTAGATAAGGAGGAATTATCATGATTAAAGTAGATGAAAATAAATGTATCGGTTGCGGAGCTTGTGTAGCTATAGATAGTGAACATTTTGCTTTTAATGATCAAGGTTTATCTTCAGTAGTTAAACAAGAAGTAACTGATTCTGTTAAAGAAGCTAAAGATGCTTGCCCAGTAGATGCTATTACTGTTGAAAGCACTGGTAATGAAGTAGCTGAAGGTGTTAAACAAGCTGAAGTAGTTAATCAAGAAACAACTGAAGTAGTTGCAGAAGAAACTACAAATGCTAGTAGTGAAGCAACAGAAGAGGCAAATAATTAATAGCATAACAAAAGAAGAGTTTACCTCTTCTTTTTTAGTGCTTTTAATCTATTAACTTCATCTAAACTTAAATAACGATAATCGCCAGATTGTAAACCTTTAACATCTAAAAAGGCATAATTAGTTCTTGTTAATTTATTAACGGGGTGATGAATACTTTCAAATATTTTCTTTACAATATGATTACGTCCTTCAACAATTGTTATTGAGACATTAGATCTATTTTTTTCTTCATCTTTACTACGTACTTTAAATCTTTTAGGAACTACTTTAATTCCATCTATCACAACCCCATTTTTTATTTGATAAATTTCTTCCGTAGTTAAAATACCTTCAATAATCGCTACATATGTTTTTTCTATTTCATTAGATGGATGCATTAATATATTAGCAAATTCACCATCATTAGTTAAAATAAGTAACCCTGTTGTATCATAATCTAATCTTCCTACAGGATAAATTCTTTCCTTAGTTTCAATTAAATCAGTAACAACTTTTCTTCCTTTTTCATCACTAACACTACATATATATCCTCTAGGTTTATTAAGTAAATAATATTCTTTTTTAACATTTTTATTTAAAGTAACACCTTCCACAACTATTGTATCTTTACTATCCACTTTAGTTCCTAATTCAGTTACTACTTCTTCATTAACATATACTTTACCTGCTAATATTAATTCTTCAGCTTTTCTTCTTGAACAATAACCACTATTAGCAATCACCTTTTGTAAACGTTCCATCTCCATCACCTGCTTCAAATTATACACAAAAATTCAAAAAAAGAGAAATATTTCTCTTATTTTATAAAATAATAATATATTAAAAAACCTACTGCTAAAATAGTTCCAATCACAATCGCAATATTACTTATCTTTTTTAATAATTCAAATTTATCATTATCTATCATTTCTTCTTCAGCACTAAATTTAATTACATCGCTTTTACCATAATTAATTGTTCCATATAATAAACCAAAGATAAATAAAACTGCTAATATTTTTAAAACATAATTAATATTATTAACTGCTCCACTATGTTCAAAATAAACCATTAAAGCTAAAACAACAACTAATAATATAGCTATAATTAAGTTAAAAAAGACACTTCTTCTCTTTTTATTAAATTTATATCCACAACTACTACATCTAACCGCATCTACTTTATTTCTTTTAGCACATTTAGGACAACTTTTTGTTTCGCTTAATGGGGTTTTACATTTAATACATCTAAAAGTTCCTTTTACATTTTCAAAACCACATTTATGACATTTTACTTTAGCTAATTTTTCTTCTGCCATAACATCATCACAACCTGTTTACATTATATCAAAAAAAGAATCTAACTACAATGAAGGCTGCTATTATTCCACAAATATCTGCAAATAAACCTCCTAATAAAGCATATCTTGTCTTTTTAATTCCTACACTACCAAAGTATAAAGCTAAAACATAAATAGTTGTATCAGTCGCTCCTTGAATAACACTTGCTAAATTACCAAAATAAGAATCTACACCATACTTTTGAAATATCTTACTAAGATAAGCTAATGTGGCATTCCCACTTATTGGTCTTAAAATAATCATCGGTACTATATCTTTAAAAGCCCCACCTATTAAATTTAAAACACCACTTTCAACAAAGATATTAACCGCAAAAATCATAGCTAAAACAACTGGTATAATACTAACTACCGTTTTAAGTCCATCAACACTTCCTTCTAAAAAGCATTCATAAATATCTACCTTTTTAAAAAAGCCATAAAAAACAATAATAATAACTATTAAAGGAATAATATACTTACTTAGCATTTCTCCTCCTAATAAAATAATCTAATGTTAAACCACATATGGTACTAACACATGTTGCAATAATACTAGGAATAATAATTCCCGAAGCATTAACACTTCCATAAGCTGCTCTTAAAGCAATAACTGTCATTGGTATAATCGTAACTCCACTCGTATTCAAAATTAAAAAGGTAATCATTCCATCACTAGCTACTCCCGGTGTTTTATTTTCTTCATTTAATTCTTTCATCGCTTTAAGTCCAGCTGGTGTTGCTACTGATCCTAACCCTAACATATTAGCTGCGATATTTGAAGAAATATATTCTAAAGCTTTCTCTCTTTTAATACTAGGCATTATTCTTTTAAGTAATGGTTTAAGTAAGTTACTAAATTTAGCAAGTAAACCACTCTTACTCGCAATATTCATAATTCCTGACCATAATACTATTAAAGGTCCAATCGAAATAATTAATTCAAAAGCCCCATTCGAACTATCTAAAATAATATCTCCCATATTAACACTACTATTAAAAAAAGAATAACCTATTCCAATACTAATTAATATTAACCATATTTTATTTATCATATCTCACCAAAACTTAATAAAATTTAACAATTTATCTATAAAACTTTGATCTTCCGTAACACTCTTCTTTTCATAATATAAATTACGATAACCAATTACCTCTCCATTTAAAATAACTTCTACCTTCCCAACAATACTCCCATTATCCGCATTATCTATATCTTCTTTAATCACATTAGTTTCATACTTTTCACCATCTTTAACTACTAAATAAAAATCATTTTTAATCTTTATATTCTCCCCATAATCATCATTCTTATCAATAACTTTAACTCTTTTATAACTATTAAAATATTTTTCATATAAATTCTTATGATCATTAAAATCATTACCATCATTAAAAGTAACTACTATTAAATTCATTCCATCTTTACTAGCTGTTGTAACTAAAGTACGACGAGCTTTTTTAGTAAAACCTGTTTTACCTCCCGTACAATATTTGTATATCCTAAGTAATTTATTTTTATTAATCCATTTATATGTTTTCATACTTGATTTAATCGTTATTTCTTTTGTTCCTGTAATTCTTTTATAATCTTCATTTTGCATTGCGTATCTTGTAAGTTTTGCCATATCATAAACTGTCGACATATTTCCTGTTCCATCATTTTCTTCTAAGCCCGATGGATTTACAAAATGTGAATCTTTCATCCCTATCTCTTTAGCTTTTTCATTCATCAAATAAACAAAATTATCTACTGAACCACCAACTGAGGAAGCTATTGCTAAAGCTGCATCATTCCCACTTCTAAGCATTAAGCCATATAATAAATCATCTAACTTTAATTCTTCTCCTATTTGGACATATATCCCACTACCATAAGCTTTTAAAACATCTTGATTAATTCTTACTGTACTATCTAACTTACCATATTCTATTGCTGTAATAGCTGTTAATATCTTCGTAATACTAGCAATTAAACTTTCTTTATTAATCCTACTACCTTCTAAAACTCTCCCACTATCCATATCCATTACAATATATGAATTAGCACTAATTGCTTCTATCTTTAATGGTATAAATAATAGTAATATTAAGAATAATAATTTCTTCATATCCTCACCTAAATAACTATATGAAAAAAAGGACTTAATAAGTCCTTTAATCTCCTACTTTTTTATAAGTAATATATGATTCATCTAAATCAACATTCCCCAATATTCCATCTATTCTTCCATTATTAGCATACTGCCATATTTCATAATCACCTTCGTAATTAACCATCTCGGCATATTGGGCATACCATATTTTATATTTATGTAATTTATCCATATTCCAATGATTATTTAAATCATGTAAATTAGTATATAACATACCTTTATATCCATGTTCTTCTATATATGATAAAAAAGTCTTAGCATTATTATTTATAACATTATCATCTATATCTTTAGCTCTATCAGTATTAAACATTTCAAAATCATAAATAACTGGATAAATTACTTCATAATCCTTAATTAAATTTAAAACAAAACTTGCTTCTTCTAAAGCTTCTTCTCTATTTATTGCTGCTGAATAAAAATAAACTCCTACTGGTATTCCATATCTATTAGCTTCACTAATATTAGTTTTAAACTTTGAATCCTCTGTAAGTGTTCCCGATTGTTGTAATCTAAATCCACATCTAATTATAATAAAATCAATCCCACTATCTTTAACTTTTGCAAAATCTATATCACCTTGCCAAGAAGAAACATCTATTCCTTTAGCTATCTCATCTATTTCATCTATTTCTAAATTATTATAAATACCTTTATCTTTCTTGCGATATGTTGCTACTAACTTTTGTATCTCACCAAACTCTTCATTATCTTCTCTCCTACTATAACTTACACCAAAGACATAGGAAAAAATA
Source organism: uncultured Bacilli bacterium (assembly GCA_947625425.1). The sequence goes on along the minus strand of CANQOH010000013.1, from coordinate 22,267 downwards.
CCTAATATTGAGAAAACAAAAAATAATACAACCAGTCTTCGATGTTGTATTGCAAAATTCTTAAACTTCATTAATAAAGAATACTGCATACTTCCAACTCCTAAAAAAATTATAACAAATAAAAAAGAATAATTATAGTATTATTATTCTTCCTCACTATATACTCCATGTATTTTTTCTAAATCATCAGATGATAATTGTTCTACTTCCCAATCATTTCCATCTTTAATTAACTTAAATTCTATTTCATAATTAATTGTTTCATTTTCTTTTTTCATCTGCTCTAATTTATAATCCATATAAATATTCTTATCATAAATACCAGTATCGTTATTAAAATCATCTATATGCTTATTATAATAATCTAAAGCTTCTTGTTGCGCTTTAGCTAAATCTATTACATTAATTTTAGTTTTAACATACGCCATATTACCTTCATATCTTTCATTTTGAATATCATATGTTAAACTACTATATTGTCTTCTTAATATTTCTTTATATACTAATTTTTGTTCATTAGTTAGTTTTTCATTATCAACATATTCATTTAATTGATCTACTACACTTTTATCTAAAGTAATATAATTTTCTAAATAATCACTTACTACTTCTCTAGCACTTAAATCTTTACCACAACCTAATAATATTAAAGTCATAAATAAGATAATAATTATTTTCTTCATAATATCTCCTCATTATTTATTATTCTTTATAATTAACTTTTTATACATCTTATGATAAAATACTTAAAGGAAGTGATTATCATGAAAAAAACAATTTTAACCGGTTTAAGACCTACTGGTAATTTACATTTAGGTCATTTATTTGGAGCTGGACAAAACTGGGTTAAGTTACAAGATGATTATAACTTTTATTTAGAAATCGCCGATGTTCAAGCTTTAACGGATAATTTTGATAATCCTGATAAAGTAAGAAAGAATGTTAAAGAAATAGCTATGGATTTACTAGCTATTGGTATAGATCCTAATAAAGTAAATATGTTTATTCAATCTCAAATACCTGAAATAGCTGAATTAACAGTATTCTATTCTAATTTAGTAACAATTGCTCGTCTACATCGTAATCCAACTGTTAAATCAGAAATTGAACAAAAGAAAGAATTATTTGGTAATGAAGGTGAATCTATTACTTATGGTTTTTTAGGTTATCCAGTCTCTCAAGCCGCCGATATTACTGCTTTTGATGGTGAACTAGTTCCCGTTGGTGAAGATCAATTACCACTTATTGAACAATGTCGTGAAATAGTTCGTAAATTTAATTCTATTTATGGTGAAACTCTTCGTGAACCACAAGCTTATCTTTCTAAAACCACTCGTATTAAAGGTTTAGATGGTAATGATAAAATGGGTAAATCTTTAGGAAATGCCATTTATTTAATCGATAACGAAGAAACTATTTCTAAAAAGATAATGGGTGCTATTACTGATCCTAATAAAATAAAAAAAGATGATCCAGCTAATCCAGATGTCTGTATGGTTTACTATTATCACAAACTTGTTAATAGTGAAGAAAACGTTAATAAGATTTGTGCTGAATGTCAAAAAGGTGCTCGCGGCTGTGTCGCTTGTAAAAAAGAATTAATAGCTAAAATGAATGAATTCTTAGCGCAATATAAAGAACGTCGTAAAAAATATGAAGACAATCCTGAATTAGTAGATCAAATATTACAAGAAGGAACTGCTAAAGCTCGTGAAAAAGCTAAAGAGCAAATGCTTAAAGTTAAAAAAGCAATGAAGATAGATTACTAAAATCTATCTTTTATTATGATAAAAATTCCTACTGGTAATAAATAAAATTCCCATGTTTTAAATATGGCTATTAAATAATCTTTAAAACCAAAACCATAAACTAATAAATTAGAATAAATAATCATAATACTAATTCCCATACTTAAACAAATAATTCCTACCCCATATAATAAATATTTATTCATATTTAATTCTATTTTATAAATAAAAATATATTATTAAATAAGGTGAAAATATGAAAATAATTATTTATTTAATTCTTAGTATCATAGGAAGTATTACTAATATTCTCCCTCTATCTTACTCATCTCACATAACTCTATTTAAAAACTTACTTAATACTAAAATATTTAACAATCCTAAAATAAATTTTTTATTTATTCTTCCTTCTTTAATAGCTATATTAATAACTATTATTAAATATCTACCATCAAGAAAAAATAAACAAAATAATAAAAAATATTTAAAGACAATTTTTATCTTTATGCCAACTATCATAATTAGTTTAATAACTAATATAATCTTTAAACCTTATCCATCTCTTAAAACTATTCCCTACTTATTTTTAATAATTTCTATAACTCTTCTAATTACTAAAAATAAAACTTATAATAAAACAATTTATGATTTAAAATATTCAAATATAATCTTCTTAAATCTAATTAATATATTCTCCTTACTTACTAATCTTCCCTCATTCTTATTTAATCTCGTCGGTTGTTATTTATGTAAATTATCTAAAGAATCAAGTATTAAATATTCATTAATCATCTATTTCTTTAATTTATTACCTTCTTCTTTAAGTGGTTTAAATTATTTATTTTCATCTTCCGATATCTTCTATCTTTTAATAAGTATTACTATTTCTACCATAATCTCTTTATCTTTAATAAAATACTTAATAAATTTAATTAAACAAAACCAATTAAAAAGATTAACTCTTTACTTACTTCTTTTAGCTATCTTTACTTTTATTTGGTTTCGTTAAAAAAAGATATGCTACTGCATATCTTCTTCATCATCTTTATGTTCTATTAAACTAACATCAACACTATTAATTGAATCAAATCTCTTTGTAATCTTTTCAGTTGTAATATTAATATCTTTAATATCTTTAGTAACAGTATCAATACTACGTGATAACTTATCCCATCTTTCACGATATTTATCAAATTCTTTACTTAGTTTATTTAATTCAACATGAATAATTTGAGCATACTTATCTCTTTCCATATTCTTAAGAATCATTTGAATAATCGTTAATGTACTCATTAAAGTAGTTGGACTTGTAATCCATACTCTCTTTTCATACGAATATCTAAGTAATTCTTCATGATGAGCATTAATCTCCGCAAATATCGCTTCAGCTGGCAAAAACATTATTGCTTCATCTGAAGTTTCACCAGGTATAATATACTTACTAGCAATCGCATCTATATGTTTTTTAACATCATTCTTAAATAGCTTTAAAGCCGCACTACGTTCCGTATCAGATAAATTAGTATCTGTCATTCTTTCATAATTTTCCAAAGGAAATTTACTATCTATACATATAGTCCCTAAAGGTTCTGGTGCAAATAAAATTGAATCAGCTATATAACCATTACTCATCGTATGTTGTATATCATAAATAGAACCTTTCTTCTCGCCAAAAACACTCGTTAAAATATAATTTAAATTAACTTCCCCAAAAATACCTCTTGTCTTCTTATCAGTTAAGACACTTTGAAGACCAACTATCTCACTAGATAAACTATCTATCTTCTTCTGTGCTTCATCAATCTTTGTTAATCTCTCTAAGATATTATTAAATGTCTTATTAGTTTTTTCAAAATTCTGATCTATTCTTTCATTAACTTTCTCATTAATTAATAATAATTTATGTTCAACACTCTCATTTAATTTATTAAAATCTTCTGTTAAATATTTATTAATATCAAACTTAAAATCAGCTAAATCACTATTAACATTCTTTTCTAATTTACCTAATCTTTCGACTAAATCTTTTTCATCATTCTTCTTAAATAAACTAATAATTACTAAAATAATTAAAACAATTAATAAACCTATTATTACATAATCTATCATCATTAATACCTCTCATCTATATTAAATTTCTTATTAATAAACTTACTTATCACATATGCCACTAATAACATAATAATAACTTTTATTATGAGAATAGGATTTTTTAAGCACTCAACAATATTTGATCCAACATAACCCCAAAATATAACAATAAATATCTTACCAACTAATAAAGAATATAAATATTTAATCTTTGGTATTTTAGATATTCCCGCTCCTAAATTAATAAAAAATGAAGGAGCAAAAGGAATAGCTATTATTAAAGCTAATTGGGAAAAAGAAAGTTTATTAATACTAGTCACTATTTTTTTGACAAACTTTCTTTTCTTACTCTGTTTTTCGATAAATTTATTTAATATTTTCCTTGATAAACTAAACATCGTAAATGATCCTAATACCGTACATATCCAAGATATTAAACATCCAAATATAGGACCCATTGTTAAAATATTAATCGTTATAAAAAGAAATAATGGTAAAAAAGCTAAAGTTCCTTCTAAAAAAATTAATATACAACAAAAAATAGGAGCTAAGATACCTGCATTTATTAAAAATTCATTTAACCAATTATTTATATCATTCAAAAACTCCATAAACATCACAATTATATTATAGTTTAATTAATTGTAAATAACAATAAAGTCCCCTTTTAAGATGTAAACTTATTCTTTATAAACATAAGTCACATCATAGCCATAAAAATCTAAAATATTAGTTGCTTTCTTTGACTTAATTCCTCCATTACAATAAATAAAATATTTTTTATTTTTATCTAATAATTCTTTATGATTAATAAGTAATTGTTCATAAGGAATATGTATGGCATTACTTACTACATTACTATTATTATAATTAACGTCTATAAATACTCCCATGTTACTTTTATAATCACTAAGTGAAATCTTTTTCATCAACCCACCCCAATATATTTTATGCACTTAAAAAGAGATGACTTAATTAATTAGTCATCTCCAAAGAAATCATCAAAGAATTCGTCATCTGATATAACATTATTATCATTGATTACTACCTTATCAGGATCTATATTAACATTAACTTTTTCTGGTTCTTCAGTTTTAGTAACTACTGAAGGCTTACTATCAGAAATATTTTCTGTTTCTACTTTAGTATTATAGATATTATAATCATCATTTTTTGTAGATGGATTACCACCAACATTATAAGAAGTAACAGCAGGTTTTACTGGTTCCAAATTAGTCTTAGCTGTAAAATCATTAACCTCTTTTTTAACTTCCTCTTCCGTCTTTACTTCATCTTTAACACTACTCATAATATCTGGAACTTGATTATAAATATTATAATCATCATCCGTTGTTTTAACTACTGTTCCACTATTATAGTTAGGTTGGATAATTGAAGCATTTAAAGGTTTAGGTAACGAATCATAATTATCAACATCTTCAAGTGGACTACTTGTTGCTACGGCAATATTAGCTTTTTCATTACCAATAGTAATCTCACTATCATCTTTTTTGACCTCAGACTTATAATCATCAGTTGAATCATTAAATATATTAAATGAATCTAAACTAGTTTGTTTAATATCAGATAAATCATCAGAATAGCTATTCTTTTCACTGATAGGTTCAATATCTTTAATATGTGATGAATTACTATCTAAAATCATATTATCTAAATCACTATTAAACTTATTAATATCCATCTGTGGTTTATCATCAACAACTGGTTTAACTTCGCTACTTGCTTTTTCTTTTTCTGATTCTTTTAACTTAGCTTGTTCTTCTTTTTGACGCGCTTCTTCCGCATCTAATTCCGCAATTTTTCTATCGATATCACGCATCATTGCATCAAGATCTAAGCCTCCACCTAGACCGCCAAATAAACCACTATCAGAGTTTTTATCAGGAGTTGGAGGCCCAAAAGGATTTGCTCCACTAGGTGGGAACATATCATTACGTGGTCCAAAAGGATTATCCATTGGTGATTTAAATGGATTACCACCAGAAACACCACCACTATTTTCACTTAATGAATTTTTTATCTTTTCACTCTTTTTCTTCTTTGTAAATTCTTTTACATCGAATTTTTGAACTTCCCTTTTCTCTCTTACTGGATAAGTAGCTTCTGTTTTAGGATGTCCCCAATCCATCTTAAAGTTAGGTGTATATTTTGTCTTAAATGGTGATAAACGCCATCTAATTATAATTGCTTCAAATAATTTTAATTTCTGTAAATCTGTAACTGTAACAAGTGGCGTTGAAGCCGTCTTATCTTTATCACCAGATTTAACTTCTCCACACATCTTACTTATTTCTTCTAACGCTGCTAACTCAGTACTAATTAAGTATACTAAGTTACCACAGTTACCTTTAATAGTTTCAGCATCTTCATTACCATAAACACTCTTTAATTGGGCAAAGTTTTGAATAATAAATGTAAATCTTATTGCACGTGAACGAGCTGCTGTAACCATTGTTGTAACATCTTTAAGTGGAGGCATATTGGCAAACTCATCAAGAATAAAATTAGTTCTAAATGGTAATTTACCACCATTAGATTGTGCCACATCAATTAAAGTTTCATAAACTTGTTTAATAAAGATTGTTGCTAAACCATGATAAGTTGTCTTTTCATCATGAATTATAATGAAGACAGCTGTCTTTTCCTTACCAATACTACGCATATCAAAATCACTATATGATAGCATCTCTGATAAATTATCACGTGAAGCAAATAATCTTATCTTTTGTCTAAATACTGATAAAATACCACCTTTAGTATCAGCAGGTGCATTTATTGTATTAGAAGCAAAAACATAAGCATTAGAATCTTCACCTTTTAAAGTAAAATATTCTTTAATATAATTACTAGCAGCAAATTTTTCTTCCCCAACTGTACTCATTAAGTTAATTGAGTTAAGGTTTATTTCTTCTAACTTAGCATCTTCAAATAGTCCTAAAGCTAAACCTGAGAAATAGTCAGCTGCTGATTTTTCCCAGAAAGGTTCACCTTTATTATTCGGATCATATAAAATATTTAAAGCAACATCATCCAATAACTCCGTCGATTTATCAATATTACCATCTTTATAATATTGATAAGGTAAAGTTAAAGGATTCCACGCATTACCATTTTGTGGTTCACGGAAGTTTAAAACAACTACGTTATACCCTCTTTGTTTCATATAATCACTAGAAGCTTTAAATAATTCACCTTTAGGGTCGGTGATAATCATACTTTCGCCCTTTTTAATTAAAAGTTCAACCATTGGTTCAACTATCGTTTGTGATTTACCAGAACCAGTAGAACCTATTACTAAGTTATGATATTCTCCATTATCAACCCATAATCTTTTACCATCATTAACTAAAGGAATTCCTGCTACAGTTGTTTCTGTTGCTAAAGGATCAACTATTTCAACACCTTTATCATTTTTAATTTCTTTATCTTTAGACCATCTAGAATAACCTTTGTTATCTTTTTCACCGATTTCAAAACCGACACCTTTTTTTCTTTCAAAAACTAATGAAGAAACACTAGTAAATATTAAAACTAAAAAAATTAAAAATAAAACTAAAGTTGCCCCCAAAAACTCAGTCATTCCAGGGATTGGGTTCAATCCAGAAAAAGTTCCTGATTCACTAAAAGAATTTATATTAGCTGTTGCAATTGCACAAAGATAAAATAAAAAGCCAGCAAAAATTGCAAACATTACCAAATCTTTACTTGAAATACGAAATTTCATGAGCCTATACACCCCAAATCTACTAATATTATACTACATAATAAGGCAAAAATAAAAGGTCTTTATTAACCTTTTATTTTGTTATTAACGTTTATTTAATTTTGATATAAATATTACAAATATAAAGAATAATCCTAAAGCTAATATTGCTACTAAAATAGGATTCTTATTAGCAGCTTTATTAACAGCTGATTTATTATCTTCCTTCTTCTCTGTACTAGAGGTCTCTTCTTCTGGTTCGCTAGGACTTGGATTACTAGGATCTGGATTACTTGGTGAATTTGGATTACTTGGAGACGTTGGATTTGAATTAGAATTTAAGTCATAAAGAATATAAATACTTTTCTTTGTCTCTGGTGTAAAGACCCAAGTATAAACATTACCATTAACTGAATCAGCATTATTTTCTTTAATGGGATATTCAGCTTTAATATTTACTTTGATTTCTGTTAAATTAGGATATTCTTTAAATAATAATATTCCTGCACTATCCGTTGATATTGTAATTGTCTTCTCACTATTATCTTTAATTACTGATGCTGATGAAAAAGACTTCTTAACTGTTTTAGCTTTAACATAATCGCCTAAAGAAAAATTATATTTATAATTAAATAAATATCCGCTACTTAATTCTGTTGTCGATTTAGTATAATAACTAACTCCACTTTCTTTTTCATCAGGCATTGTATCAACAATCTCTGTATCTGCAAAAGCTGGAATATATTCTCTAAACGCTCCTTTTATTTGTTCTTTAGTTAAATAATTATCTTGTAAAGCCGTAATACTAACTGATTCTTCAATACCATTTTCTTTTACAACTAAATCCACATTAGCCGTACAACCACATAATAAGAATAGTAAACCAATTAATAAAATTATTTTTCTTCTCATCCTTGTTCACCTCTTTGATGGGTTGCATACCATCCATCCATTTTAATACCCCAATAACCAGAACTATTAAATGGTCTACGTGTAAATAGAACTCCTGCCGCATTACCACTTGCTTCTGCACATATATAATTACCTGTACTTTCTTCAATTCCAACAACTAAAACAATATGACCACTAGATTCTAGTAAATCACCTGGTTCTAATACTGCTGAACTAGATAAAGAAACTCTTTGAACTCCAGACATATTTTGGAAATTACCAGCTAACATTTGTGCAATATTAAATCCACCATTTTTAATCGCCCATGGTACAAAACCAGAACAATCTAATCCACAATAATTATAAGATTGATTATTAGCATAAGTATGACATTGTGTACTTCCCCAATAACCTAAAGCACCATCAACAACACCATCGGCGTGACCACCACCCCAATAATATGGTACTTTAACACCATAATTATTACCTAATTCAGCTATTAAAGTAACGGCAGCCGCTACAACACCAGCTCTTGTTCCATAACCAGCTTTCTTAACATTTTTTTGAATTAAGCCATTAAATGCTTCTAAACTAGTACCTTGACTTTCTAAGAATGAATCTAATGGTTCATGTAAAATAGTATGTCCATCTGAGGATAATACATAATCACCATAATCAATAATACCACTTGAACAAGTTGCTCCAGAAATACTACCTCCACCATAATGAATATTTAATATTTCATCATAAGTATGTCCTTCAGAAGCTAATCTACTCCATTCATTTTGATCTTTATCGATATAATCAGTATGAACAACATTACCGCTATCATCTAATAGAACTTTACCTTTTACATCCTCAGCAACACTTAATATTTCTTCTCTTAAAGCCTCATCAGGTTGACCCTTCCATACATAAGCACCAGATGAACTTCCATCAACTTCTGGACTAACCAAAGCTGGACTATCTCCTCTTGTCATTCGATAACAAGGTCGATCATAATCACAATAAACTTGATCATTAGTACAAGCACGCATTCTTATTTTACCAGTATTTGGATTATAACCATAGAAACAATCATCTGGATTACTTGGACACATTGAAGAATTTCTTGTCAAAGCGAAATTACGTGCTGCAACTATTTGTGTTTTAAAATATTCAGGATTATCTCTAGAATAGCTAACCTCAGCTAAAGCAACACCAACAACATATTTTTCAAAATCAACCGTTTCCAAAACAGTATAATTACCAGGCTTAGCGTCACAATTAACTAACTCTACTTGTAATCCCTCTAAATCTACTGTTCCTGTAGATAAAACACCATTAAGTGAATAATTACATTTACCATTACCATTATTATCTAATTCATCTGATAAACTACAAATAATTAAGATTACAAAAAAGAAAAGTAATATTAATAAAATTAAAGCAAGATGTGGATTTCTTTTTAAGAAATTAATAAAAGAATTTTTAGCAGCATTTATTGCTTTATTAAATGGATTGCTAGAATTACTACTATTTTTACCATTACTATTATCTGAAACATCATCATTAGAATCAGCTTTACCACTTAAGATATTTCTAAAACGATCTTTAATTCTTGCTCCTAATGAAGGTGATACTGGAAGATTAATACTTCCAGAAGATGAAGGAGTCTTTTTCTTCTCTTCTCCATTTTCGCCTTGTTGAACTCTCCTTGAATGATCCATATTCTGATAAAATCTATCAGTTTTATCACCATTTTCGCCTTTTGACGCATTATTTCTTTTTAAAGCCCCATAACCATTACCAGTTTGGCCTTCATTTTGTCGATCAATTTTTTCTTTATCTAAACTATTAGGTGCTTCAGGATTCTTTTCTGAATTATTTTCTGTAGATCCTTCTTTTTTAGCTGAATCATCAGCTTTTTCTAATTCCTTTTGCGCATCCTTAGCTCCTTTATCTACATCTTTATTATCTTGACCATCTTTATCTTCTAAGTCATTTTTTTTAGGTAATCCACCAGATCCATTAGAGTTCTTTTTTTCACCAGTTCCTGAACTACCAGCAGGCACACCATTGTCCCTAGTAACCGGTTCTTCATCACTAGGTCGAACTTGATGATTAGGTGTACTTGGTGGCATAGAACTACCATAATCCTTTTTAACATCAGGAGCTGATTCACGCGGATTAAAGCCTTCATTAGCTCCTGGACTTTGAAGTCCAGAATTAGAATCATTATTTAATCCATCATCCCTTTTAGGTAAACTTGATGCTTTATGTACTTGATTTGCCCCTGTATTAGGCATCATTGCATTAGGATTATATCCACTAGAAAGTGCTCTATCTAAATCACTACTTGCTTTTGAAGTTTTATTGATACGATCTAAATCCCTAACAAACTCATCTGCAGCTTTTTGATAATCACCTTGCCCAGATGAAGTAGGTTGATCAGTATCAGGTTCAAGACCTACTTTAAATGTAATTTTATTATCAGAATCTTGTGCCATAATTACCACTTCCACACTATTAAAAGTATAACATAATCCGTTAAAATAAAAAAGCTGATAAATCAGCTTTATTTACTATAATCCTCCACCTGCACCAAAAGAATCTAATTCTTCTTGTGTACATAGGATTCTAACTCTCATACGTCTACTACCACATATGAATAAGGCTTCGCCTTGATTATAATACTTAATACTATCCATTTCACTTTCATTTAAGTCAATTAATAAACCTAAATCTTCAACGGCTTGTTTCTTCAAGCCCATAACTAAATAATAAGATGCATTATCAAATATTGCTTTACCATGAACTATTAAGTTAGGAGCCGCAAAATCTGTAGGTTGTTGCGTAATGATAATTGTACCAGTATTATACTTACGTGCACGTCTTTGCATTTGAGCTAAGAACTCAGCACCTAATTCATTTCTTGTTGATAACAAGACGTGTGCTTCATCAACACACAATACTGTTGTCATTTCTTTATCTAAGCATAAACCCCAAGCATATTTTAAAATATTAAAGAATAAAGCATTTCTAATATTTTCATCACTATTCATTAATTCCTTAATATTAAAAACAATTATATTACTATCAATATTTAAGGTCGTATGACCACAGAAATAATATCTTAACTCTTTGGTTAATGGTCTAACTTTAAGTTCAAGTCTTTCCATTACATCTCTTTCACGAGTTTTATCAGGCATTGAAAGTAAACGTCCCTTAATCGTTGCATAAACATCATCAAATGTTGGGAAATCTTCAGACTTTAATGTTGCAAAATTAGTATCAAAATCAATCTTATAACGTTTATAAGTATCTTGAACTATTTCACTAAACATTGTTAAAACATCTTCTTCAATACTTGGTGAATAATATTTCATAAACGCTTTTAAAGATTGCAATGCTCTAGTTAATACTGTATAACCTAAACCTTGATCTAGTTCTTCTTGATCAGCATCAGGAACAACTTCAAGTGGATTTATCATACCATATTCTCCACCTTTACCTAAGTCTAGATAACTACCATTAACATTACGGCACATTTCCTCTAGTTCACCTTCAGGGTCAACACATATAACTTTATAACCATTTCTCATATGACTTCTAATAAGTAACTTAGCAGCCGTCGATTTACCACTACCAGAAGTACCTAAAATAATCATATTAGCATTATTTCTATTATGTTCTTTCTTTATCTTAAATAAGAACTGATTAAATAGAATAACTCCTCCTGAGAAATCAACACCTAATAAAGTTGAATCTCCAGGATCTTTTATACTATCAAATACGAATGGGTACATTGCGGCAATTGTAATAGAAGGTATTGGTGTACCAATTCTATTTTCAATATCTTGTTTAGGAAATATAGGAATAATAGATTTAAGTACTTTTTCTTGTTCAAACATTAAAGGAATTGCTTTCATACCTAATGCATCAACATAACTACGTACTTGCATCTTCTTCATTTCTAATTCTTCTTCACTATCAGCCGTAATCATAATATGTAATTGAAAATCATATATTCTTGCTTGTGTAGCCGCTAACATTGAAATAAAACTTTCCAATGATTCATAATCTTGTCTAATTCTTTCTTGAATAGTTTGATCTTTCTCAGATTGATAACGTGTCTTTAAGTCAGCTATTTCTTTATTTAACATATTTTGTAATGTTGAAAATTCAATTGGGATGTGTTTAGCTACAATCTTAACTCCCGAAATATTAGTTAAATTGGATAAGAATCCAGGATTAATAAATTTTGGATAACTAATAACCGTTAAAATAGTTGCATTTTTACCACTTATAATAAATTCCATCGGTTTAAATTGTAAACCTTTTGGTGCAATTTCACTCTTTATATTCATTATGTTCTCACCGTCCCAAAAGTCGTTGTCATACCACCATTTAAGAAATTATCTAAAATCATTCTTAAATCGGCATTTGAAACTTGTGTAGAATTAATTGAAGCATTAGCAAGACCAGCAATTAAGTTATGAATTCTCTTTTGAATAGTTTCCATTCTTTTCTCTTTAAATAATATAAAGTATTCTGTATCTACTACATTATATTCCGCACCCATAAAGGCGTTAGCTTTATTAATATCTTGAATAATTAACTTTCTTATAGCACCATCGCCACATCTTTGATATAAAAGTTGTAATTGAGATAGATATAGATTTATATCTACAGGTCTATCTGCTACAACTAACCAGAATTCATAATCTATCATATTGTAAAAATTCTGTAGATTAAAGATAACATTTTCTCTTTCGCCAGCATCTAAAATAAAGATATTTTTAGGGGCAACTTTAATACCTGTAACATAATAACCATTATCTAATTGAATCATTCCATTCATTATATTTTTAATAGGAACCCAATCTTCAGAATATTTACTGGTTTGTTCTACACCAACATTACTTGAATTGTTGTTTACCGGTTCTATCATCGCCATATCTTGCACACCAACCTCTCCAATAATATTTTTTTCTTCCTGTATAGAATCTATATATATTGCCTAATAAAGTCATTACATTATGATAATTAGGTACTGGGGCAACTAAGAAAGTTGCAAACAAAGCTGGAGATAATAAGGCAAACATAACACCCATATCATTAGATTCTATTAATAACAATAAGATTACTGTTATCCCTACTCCTGTTAGAAATATAGCTAAATCAACAGGAGTAAAGAAACTAAGTATTAATTGTGATTTTTTTGAGTTAGCAGGAATCAAATAGTTATTTTCATTCATATATCACACAATCCCTTCATTCAAATTATTTTTTACTTTCTTTTTGTGCTCTTTCACGACTCTTAGCTGTACGATATGCATCGGAATCTCTGAATTTTTGTTCAGCAACTTCAGCAGTAGTTTTCATCTTAGAAGCTCTAGATTCAGCTTTCTGACTAGGATCTGTAGATCTAGATTTATCAACTTCTGTATGTGCCTTTGCTATATAATCTTCAAAATCTTTTGCTGAAATATTAGCACGCTCAACAGTATTACCATTTTTAATTGTATATTTAACATTTCCATTAGCATCAGAAGCATCAACTACAACCGTACGTCCATTCTTTAATTCTAATGTAAAGTTACCAACACCTCTGTTCATCGTTTCAAAATCTACAACACCAGTAATCGCACCAGCTCCAAAGTTTTGTGTTATATAATCACCAAGTGATTGTTGACCATCAAATAAAACATCTCTATAAGTATCAAGATCTTGTTGATGCGTTTCGAAGAAAGCTTTTAAAGCTCTTGAAGTATCATTATCGATACCAGCAGATGCCTCAACAAGTTTTCTAGCAACAGCTTCCTTCTTCGCTGCTTTTAAATCGTTATCTGCTGCAAGACGAGCATCCTGAATTTCTTTATATGCATCTTTATAATAAGATGATTCTGGATCTATCGCATAATCAGCACGTTTAAATGTTGTACTCTTTAATTCATCAGCTATTTGTTGTTCAGTTCTTGTATCACCAGCTGCTCTAATAGCTGCTACTCTATCTTTAAGTTCTCTATTATAAGCATAATCAGCAACATCAGCTCTAGCTAAGTCATCAACTCTAGATTGAGCAATTTTAACTGCATCATCTTTACCAACTATCGTATTTTCTAGTTGTGATTTAAGTCCAGCTAAATCTTGGAATAGTTTAACTTGACGATCCATTTTCGAAGTATCTATTGTACCAGTTGCCCATACAGTAGCTTTTTTGTAAGCTTCATTAATAGCATTACCAGCAGCTGTAGAAGTCATGAATCTTTCGTAAGCTTCAGCTGTAGCTTTCTCTGCAGCATCTAGTTCTTTTTGCGCTGCTGCTTGTGCTGCTAAAGGAGCACCCATGCTCTTTAGAGCTTCAAGTTTAGCTCTAGCTTGTTCCTCACTTTCCCTAGCTTTAGTCCAAGCTTCTTTGTCAGCAGCATTTTGTTTTTGACGCTCATCTCTATTAACACCTGTTTGATAAGCTGCTTCATTAGCAGTACCAGAAACTCTCTTAGCTTCTTCATTAGTCATCGCCATCTTATGACTATCACCAGGTCCAAATTGACTATAAGCACTACGTGCTGCTGCTGAGAAACCACCAGCTAAAGATGAAGCAATTCTTCTATATGTTTTTTGATCTTTATTCTTATTCCAGTTTTGCGCAGCCGTTCTAATACCAGAACTAGTAATTGCTTTAGCTGCAAAACCTCCACCTTCAGCAAACTTCTTACCAATTCCTAATTTCATATCACCAGATTTAATACCTAAGGAATCAGCAATAAATTTAGGTGCTGAACGTGCAAAAGCAATTAAACCTAAAATCAATAACGCTAATGCTAACAAAGTTTCAATACTTGATAAGTTTTGATTGCCCCATAAAGCATCAACAGAAGAAAACATCTCTGTTAAATGACATATTATATAAACAACTATATAAACAACCGAAATTCTTATAAAGACTTCCATAAAAGTCGATACAACAGATTTTATATATTGACTAAAATTTGATTTAAAATTAGGTAACACTTGCATTATGAGTGGTACCGGTGCAATTATTTGATAATAAGCTAGCTTAGCTGCTCTAATACCCATATCAATACTAAATGAAACAAAGGCATATAAAGCAAAAATACCTGCAGCAGTTGAAAAACCAAATAAATAAGTTATATCACCATCATCGACATAATTATCTAAGAAAGCTGTAAATACTCCAAAAGATCCACCACCAGCGGCATAAGCATAAGCTTGTGTTAGAGTGATCTTTCTCCATTAGTAAGCCCAGATACATCATCATACACATTACTATTAATAACGGCATTAGCACATGAATAAACCGTCGCTCCTAGTAATAAAATACTTGCTACCGTACCAATACCAGGTATTAAATTAAGGGCAATTGCTGTTCCAGCAGCAATTGTTCCTGCACAAGCCAATCCATATCCAGCAGCTGCTAAGAAATAATCATCCGGATCAGCTTCAATCTCATCAGCTGTCTTACCACTATCCTCAGCTGGATAGAAGAAAGCTTGCCATAAGTTAACAGCGGTAACGCTTCCACCTATTTCTTTAATCTGCTCATCAATATTTACATCTTGATCAATTGGGACCGAAGTATCTCCAACATCAATACTACTCTGATTAAAATGAGCAGTTAAACTATTATTACCTCTAAAAAAGATTCTTGCTAAAACATCATGTTCCAAAAACAAATTTTGTCCTTGATACATAACATTAAATAAAACTGGTGTTATAGCTAAACCAACAACCGCAATGACAATTCTCTTTATAAGTTGTGGTCCTAACTCGTTTTTCATCGATTGCTCTGGATCAATAATTGCTCTTAAAATTGCATAAGCTAAAACAAAGAGCATCACAACACCAACAACCGCATATATCTTATTAGCAACATCATTATAAGCATCAGAAGATAATAATCTAGCACTGGCAATAGCCATAAAAATTCTAAAGACATGTGAAATACAACCATAAATAATTACGGTATCCAATGTTAAAATGATTCCGACGAAACCACTAGTAAGAACCGATGTTAATTTAAATAAAAAATACATAAGAAATCACCTCTAACTAATACCACACGTACCATACCAACCTAATAAATTAAATAAGAAATTAATTAAATCAGGAATAAAGAATAAAATAATAGCATATATAATTCTTTTACCAGTCATCTTGGCTGCTTTAACTAACGCATCTTTATCTTGACTCGCCGTCGCCTTAATAAAATCAACAATAGATAAAGCTAAGCACAACAAAGGAGCAGCATACTTAAATACATTAAATATCTGTTGTAAAAAATCAATAACTTCCTTGTCAAAAATACCATCACAATCATCAGTACCTTCAGCTAAACTATAAGTAACACCAAAAGAAGTATCCATAGCTTTTACTTCAGTAGTTGCTAAAAATAATCCCCCAATTAATACCAAAATAACTAATAATAATTTTCTATACATAGAAAACACCTCATATCATAAAAATTATAACACAAAAAAAATGATATTAAAACAAATATCATTTTATTTAAGGATTATTTTTATATTAGCAGTTTCCAGATTTAGAAACACATGTTGCACATTGTTCATAATCTGCATCACTAGTAGCATCAACTAAACTGAATACTAAACCTACTAATGTTGGTACAAACCAAATAGCAATACCAGCAATAGCTCTCATAGCTAATTGTTTCATAGCTTTTTTGATTTCATCATCTTTAGAAGCAACAACGGCTTTTCCTAAATCTATACAACCAAAAATAATAATTAATAGTGGAATAACAATTTTAAAAACTCCTAAAATTTTACCAACAACAACCCATATATCTTTTGTTTTTGCACAAAAGTTAATAGCAGCTAATATATTCATATAAAACATCTCCTTCATTTCTAATATAATTGTATTTAAATTTACATAATATGTCAAGTTTTTCTTTTATTCTTTGACAATACCAAACAATCTAGCAGACTTATTTCCTTCGCTAGCTGGTCTATTTTTATCAAAACCTAATTTATTTAATAGCTCATCTAAAACACGATGTTTATCTTTCTTATCATCTAATGGACAAATATTGTGAAAAACACTACATCTTGCTTCAGCTTCGAATTCTCTAATATCATTTGGATCTAATAAACTCTTATTTAAGATTACCTTCATCCCTTTAATCTTATCTAAAATATTACGATCACGTCTAATCATTTTATTTAACATTAATGTTGATGGTTCAATTAAATACAACATTTCTGTACAATTTGCTGCTTCCGAACTATCATTAACATCTATTAAAATAACATTATAATTATTTACCGGATTCTTTATAACTGAATTTAGATCTTTACTACTAACACTTTTCAACTCCGGATCATTAAAATATAAAAAATCATTTTTATCTAATTCTAATCCTAATACTGAGTAATTTTCCGATAACTGTTTCTTTAACATATATATTAATGTTGTCGCTCCAGCATGATCAGTAAGATCTTTAATTCCTATAATTCTTGTTCCACCTATACTAGGCATTGCAATACTAGAATTAATAAACGATCTTTCGTTAACAGCACCTCTATTGCCATTAAATCCACCCATCATACCACCATTGCCACCTTGTGGCGCTTGGTTAGGCGCTGCACCATTATTTCCTATAATATGAAATTGAGCAACATCCTTATATGTATTTGGATTATCAATCAAATAAGTAATAGCATCTATATTTCTTGTAAAGTTATAAATTCCCATTGATACTAATTCAGATAAGTATTGTGGCGAATTAACAACTGGAGAATCATCTAATAATAAGATAATTTTCGACATATCCATTCCAAAAGAAAGTCTTTGAATTTGTGATATATCTTGATATCCTGCTATAGCTGTAATATCTAATATCATTTTATTAAAGAAGAAATTATCAAATTGAGCAACTAAATCATCAACTTGAAATTCTCCATCGATTGTCTTAATTAAATCTATTTTATTACTTAAACTAGATAACATCGCTGAATACTTATTAGCAACTATAACATTCATTAAATGTCAACTCCCTTTATTCTATCGATTAATTATATTCCTTCATTAAAATCAGTTTCATTAATACCTTCCTTTGTATCTTGAGGATCATATACTTCATCTGTAATACCTTCAACTTTTACTGAAAGGAAGTTATCCAAAACTGGTACTTCAAATTTATAAAATAATCTAACTCTATAATATACAGCTTTATATCTACCAACTTGTTTATTAGCTGTATATTTAGCAAAACAATAATAATACTTTTTATCTCTACTAGCTGGTTCAAATGTATTAGCTATTTTATTGCCATCTCTTAATATAGAAACACCATACCAAGTACCTGGGTAATCTCCTTTTTCTCCAGTTGGACAATATCCCATAGCATCATAATTACTACCCATTAAATATAAATTAATTGTTTGAACAGTATTAACATTAACTGTAATCGATTGACCATCACTAATCAATGATTTACCACCCTTAGATTTATCTTCAGTAACAACACCTTTATGTTTTTCAATAATAGTTAATACTTCATTTTTTATTTTAAAAGATCTAGAGTAATTAATGTTAATGATAATAAATGCCGAAAATAATGCTATAAAAACAACAATTAAACCTAAAAGCCAAATGTTAACTATTCCATTTTTCATCTAATCATCACCCAAAGCATTTATCATTTATTTCATCAAAATCATTAACTAAATACAAAATTGAAGTTTCACCACTAATATTAATACTAAACATATCTCTAAAGATTGGCCATTCTAATCTAAAGAATACCACAACTCCATAATATGCCGCTTCTGGATGTCCAACTGGTCCATCAGTATATATTACTGGTTTTCCCGTTGAATCATCTCCAGTTGTACTATTACGTGCCGTAACTTGGTATTTTGTTATACAATAATTAGCTTTACCAGACCAATTTGGTGATTCATCACCAATAGTAAAATGAGCCCAGCAATTACCATCTTCTGGACATTTACCAGTAGCAGAATAACCTAAAGATCCTAAATAATCATTTATTGCTCTAATAGAATCTGTATTAATTCCGTGTCCTCTTTCAAGAGCTAATAATATTTCATCTTTTATTTTATAGCATCTAGAATAATGAGTAGAAACACTAACAAAAGTTGTAAATAAAGCAAGAAAGGATATTACTAATACAAAAATCCATGTACCACCTATCGACTCTTTCAATGTTTACACCTACCCTCTAAATGGGCATTCAAAATAATCGCCAGAAGGATCATTTGGATTCTTACAATAAGCCATCCAATTATCATTATAGCCATTATCACACATTGCATTAGCGCAAGTTGCCCTATTTTGCATGTTATCTTTAACAATAGGCCAAATAAACATAAAGAAAAAAGCCGTAAGCAAAGCAACGGCCGAAACAACAATTACAGAACCAGTTAGTTCACCTGTAGCTTCTTTCATTTCTTAATCACCTCATTAAGATAAATTTATACGGAGTAAAAATTACTCTCCGCCACCTTGAGTACCAGAACATGTTTTAGAATATGTACGTCCATTATACTCAGCAGTACATTTAAATTCAGTACATTTAACAGAACTTGCATCAGCACCAGCATTACCAGCTTCAATCTCAGCATCATAGTTACCATCAGCATCGATATTTGAACATGCAGTTTGTAGCGCGATATTTGCTTGAATTTGTGGCATTATAAAGATTGTAAATAAAGCCGCAATTGCAGCAATTGCAACAACAGTAATAACTGTCATATTTAATTCTCCTGTAGCCTCTTTCATCTATAAATCATCCTTTCTATTTTATCTACTTTATAAATAAAGTATATCATCAATTAAAATCATATTCAATATTTTTTAAAATTCTATACATTTTTTTACGAACCAATCATGTTCATAACTGCTATTAAAAGTAAAATCATAACACCAATACCTGTACATACAAGCATACTCATAGTTTTACTTTCCATCTTATCCAAACGTTCCTTATACCTTGTCTCACGAGCTTTTTGTTGTAAGTTAGAAATAGTCTTTGAGAAAGTAATTAATTGTTCTTGTTTTCTCTCTTGACGACCTAAACTTAAACGATATAACAAACGCATCATACGCATTGAGTCACGAACTGGATACATTTGCGCAAATTCCATATAAGGTGTAACAGTTGCATCACCGGCATTAATCTTGTTAATCATATCAATTAAACCTTCTCTAAATATCTCAGGAGCATCATTAATTGATTTACCTAAAGCAACTGGTACAGTATAGTGTTGAATTAAAATCTCTAAACCCTTTAAATAATAAGGTAACATAGAATCTATCTGTAACAAATGCGCCTTATAAAAATTCTTTAAATTTATATAATCTAACTTAAACATACCATAGCCAGCTACACAAGCTAAAACTATTTTAACAGCTGTTAACTTAGATAACATAATAAATATTAATAATATTATAATAATTAATCCATTTTTTATTCTCTTCTGATATAAAACATCAGAATCAAGTCCTTCTCCATATTTAGCTCTAACCAAGAAATCATAATCATCTTCTTTTAATTTCATAAAAATATCTTGGTTATCTTGAATAAATTTATTTGGTTTAATATAACCATTAACTGTTAAAACAATAAAGAAAACTATACCAATAACAAGTATCTCAAAATACATAACTACTCAACCCCCACATCTTCATTATAATATTTTTCACCAGTTATTAAGAAATAACAGTTAATAATAATAATCGCATGCAATACTAATTGAACATACCATCTTTCTAACATTGCCAAATATTCAGAACGACCAAATAGCAATTGCATAACTAAAACTAATAAGAATAATGCCATACCGAATGTTAAGAACTTCTTATGAAATGTTTGTCTATCCATTCTATCACGATAAACACCTTCTACTAAGGCATCGATATCCATTGACATTAATTCTAGAGCTTCACCAGAATCTCTCGCACCTTCTTTAGTTATCTGTAAGAACAATTGATGCATATTTTTAACCATGTAATAAGGATAAGCTTGATTAAAGAAATCAATAGATTCATCAATTGTACCATTATCATAAGACATTTGAATCATTCTTTTAACATCTCTTAAAACAGGATCTTGTAAAATACCAGAATCCCTAACACCTTCCAAAGCTTTAACGAAACTTTGTGTCGTATTAAATTCCATAATAACGTTAGTAGTATAAACTTGAACTTGTTCAAATAAATATTCACTATATAAACGTTGAGTTCTTAAATAACTTAAATAAGGAACAAAGCAAATAGCTATTATTGTATAAACAACAGAAACAGGAATACTATAGAAATAAAGGAAAGTTATACCAGCAGCTGCTCCACCCATAATCATAACTTGTGTCGCATATTGTCTAGGTGTATATTCATATCCTAGTTCCTTAGTCTTTTCCTTAACTTCTCGATAACTATAAGGAGCATACGTATTATAAACACTAGATACTGTATCAGCAAAGAACTTATAAACATTATCACCAGTATTATATCGATAAGCTAAAACGAAAACTGCAATAACTATCCATATAACTAATTCCATAATATCACCTTCTTATTATAAAACATCACTAGTCGTCACCGGAGCAGCTGGTACTTGACCTACGCTTTGGTTAACTTGATTGCTACTAGGCATTGTTGCAGTCGGAAATATATTTGATGCTGGTGGCGTATTTACCACTGTTTGAGCAGGTACAGATGTAGTTGCAGCACTACTAGGAACACTAGGTGTTGGAAAAATATTTGGTGTACTAGCTTGGGCAACCGAACTTTCACTAACCGGCGTAGCAGTTACATTAGTAGC
>CANQOH010000012.1 GCA_947625425.1 uncultured Bacilli bacterium | reverse complement strand
TCATTACTAGCTGATAAATTAAAGATCATTGTCGCTCCATTTAAAGCAGCTTCCACACTAGGAGCTTTAGGACTCCACAAATCTTCACATACTTCTATGCCAAAAGTAAACTTTTTATCTTCTACATCACTAAATACTAAATCAGTTCCAATTGGAATATCCTTACCAAATAATTTAATACTTTTACTTCTTAAAGTATTACTTGTACTAAACCATCTTTTTTCATAGAATTCGCCATAATTAGGTATATAAGTCTTAGGAACAATTCCTAATACTTCACCTTTATTAATTACTACCCCACAGTTAAATAACTGATTATCACAAACAATAGGTACCCCTAAAATACTTATAATATCTAATTTACTAGTTTCATCTAATATTTTCTTTAAACCATCTAAAGCTTTATTAATTAATACATCTTGACTAAATAAATCAGCACAAGTATAGCCTGTAATACATAATTCTGGAAAAGTAACTATTTGAACTCCTTCCTTATTTAAAACATTTATTTCTTTAATAATTTCATTTGTATTATATTCAACATTAGCAACTTTAAGTTCTGGAACTAATGCTGCTACTCTTACATATCCATATTTCTTATTCATAGTATTCCCTTCTTTTTTAAGGTATAAGTCATAATAGCTAACTTACTACCTGAATCTAAAATCTCAGCTGGTACTTCAGATTCACCTCTTAACAACTTTAATATCTCATCATAAGTCATTTCAAAACATTCTATTTTTTCAGAATCTTCTATTCTTTGCTCTTGGACCTTTTTACAACCTTTAGCTACAAAGATTCTTATCTTAGCTTTACTACAACCTTGATCTTGATAATGGCATTCTAACTCATATAACTCTTCTGCTTCATATCCAGTTTCTTCAAGTAATTCTCTTTTTGCGGAAACTATTGGTTCTTCGCCAGGATCAACCATACCTGCTGGGAACTCTGCTACAACATTTTCTTCGGTATTAGGTCTTGATTCTAAAATCATTACAAAGTTCCCATCAGTAGTAATTGGTAAAATAATTACCGCATCACCATTACGTTTATTCTTCGTAATCTGTTCAAACATTCTTGAAGAGCCATCCGCTAAAGTAACACGATAAACTTTTTTACCAATATATCCTTCTTCATAAGAAGATACTAACTCACTTTTAGCAACCTTTAATTTTTCAACTGTTTCTTTCATCTTCTTTAAAGTTATACTATCCATTATTATCACTCATTTCTAGCTTTATTATAAATCTTTAACTAATTTAACATCAATATCATATTCTACTTGTTGGCTTTTAGCTTCTCTAATTAACTCTCTTTTTAAATTAAGTAATTTTCTTGTTAAATCAACATAATATCCATGTGGATTTTCTTCTCTTTTAACTTCTGGATATAATGTATCCATTTCTTTAGTACAATAATCTCTCTTAGTTCTAATATCTGGATCATCATAAACTAATTCACCATATTCAAAAATTGGTACTTGTAATTCTCTAATACGATAATTCTTAATTGTTAAAGTATTAGTTTCATTACTAGGATCAATTAAAGTAAATTTATCTCGAGGTATATTTTCATCATAAAGTGCTACTACATCTCCTAAAGCATAACCAGTTTTATCATCATAAAATCTATATACTCTTTTATAACCAGGAGTAATTGCTTTAGCTTCATCATTACTAGCTTTAATCTTAGATACATATTCGCCATTAATATTCATAGCTCCGAGTTTATATACACAACCTACTCTTGCTTTATCAGGTAAGACAATATTATCACCTAAACCAATTAAATCAATTGGGGCTTCTTGTTCTTTTAATGAACGAATTGTTCTTTCAGTAAGTCCATTAGAAACGCATATTTTAACATTAGGGAATCCTGCTTCATCAAACATTCTTCTTGTTTCTTTAGATAGATAAGCTAAATCACCTGAATCAATTCTAATTGCTTTTAATTCATGACCTTTACTTCTTAAATATTGTGCAGTCTTAATGGCATTAGGAACACCACTTTTTAAAACATCATAAGTATCAACTAGTAAAGTACAATTATCAGGATAAATATCTGCATAAGCAATAAATGCATCATACTCAGTTGAAAAAGAAGTTACATAACTATGCGCAAATGTTCCAGATATTGGTATATCTTTTTCTTGACCAGCTAAAACATTAGATGTTGCTGCACAACCACCAACTATCGCATATGAACTTGCTAAAACTGCTGTTTCTGGTCCTAAAGCACGACGTGCTCCAAACTCACTAATAGGAATCTTACCAGCAGCTTCAACTACTCTTTTAGCAGCTGTTGTATAACAAATACCTGCATTTAAATAACTAAGTAATATTGTTTCAATAATTTGGGCTTCAATAATTGGTGCTTTAACTGTAACGATTGGTTCATTAGCAAATACTGGGGTTCCATCAGGTACCGCATAAATACTACCAGTAAACTTAATACTTCTTAAATAATTTAAAAATTCTTCATTAAATAAACCAGTACCTCTAAGATAATCAATATCATCATCATTAAAACGAAAATTCTTAATATAATCAATTATCTCTTTAACACCACCCATAACACCGTATCCTTTATCAAAAGGATTCTTTCTAAAGAAAGCATCAAATACTGCTTCTTCCTTATCTTTACCTTTACTAAAATATACTTGACTCATTGTAAGTTCATATAAGTCAGTCATCATTGTTAAATTTCTCATATTTTAATTCTCCTCACTCATTGTTTTAACTAATTTAATTCCTGTATTTTCCATTACTGTATAAGCTCTTTCATTATTTGGCTTTCTCTCATGAACATTTGGTATATCATAAGTTTCTACCGCATCTTTAGGTACGATAATATCGACATCCATATTCATTTCATCAAAGAAGTTTCTTAAAGCTATTGCAAAGTTTTGAATACATATATCAGTACAACAACCTACAATAACTACTCTTTTAAGTTCACCCATATCCATAAGCATTTCCATCATCCCTGGGGCAAATAAAGCACAAGTTGAATTTTTTAAAAAAGTTTTGCTTGCATATTCTTCATAAATAGCTAATTCTTTAATTGTTCTAGATTCATTATCTCCCATACAATGTTCAGGATATCTTTTAAGTTCCACACTATCTTTAGTATGACAATCATTTACAACAAAGAAACCTTCACCTTTTTCTAAAGTTGTTCTAATAATTGGAATAATATTAGGTACAATATGTTTAATAGTTGGATCTGCTAACTTTCCTTCCTCACAAAAACCTACATTCATATCGATTAAAAATACTGCTTCATTCATTTCACTAATTTCTTTTTTCTTATTCATTTTTCTCATTTCCTTTTCTTTTTTACTTTTTGTTAATATCAGATATTATAACAAAGTTATTATCATTTTGTTAATATCATATATTAAAAATTTAAACAGTTTTTGCTTCTGTTATTAACATTATATTAATATCACAAGAAAAAGTCAATACCTTTTTAACAAAAAGTTAAAAACATTTTACATTTATTAAAAAAAGTAAGTATTTAACTTACTTTCTAAGGTATCAATAATACCTGACCAATACTTAAATTAGTTGTTTTTAAATCATTTAAGTTAACAATATCTGTTACTGTAGTACCAAAATCTCTCGCAATCTGATATAAAGTATCTCCAGCTTTTACAACATAAGTTTTACTAGATCCACTACTTTTAGGCACTAATAACTTTTGTCCAATACTTAATAAATTACTATTTAAGTTGTTAATATCTTTTAAATTATCCACAGTTGTTCCATATTTACTAGCTATACTCCATAAGCTATCTCCACTCTTAACAATATAAGTATCATAATCACTATTAGAATTATTATCTCCGGTACCACTAACTAATAACTTTTGATTAATTGTTAAGTTGTTAGATGTTAGATTATTCATCTTCTTAAGTTCATCAACTGTTAAACCATATTGTTTAGCTATGCCATATAAAGTATCTCCTGATTTAACAGTATAATAAACTCCTACATCATTACTTGAACTAGTATCTTTAACTAGCAGTCTTTGACCTACTGATATTATATTACTTGCTAAATTGTTCATATCTTTTAACTTTTCTACCGTTAAACCAAATTTATTAGCAATACTCCATAAACTATCACCTTTTTTAACAATATAATAGTTTTCATTAGCTGATTCACCAGTAAAACTATATGGTACTCCAACATAACCAGCTATCGCTTTAACTACTGCTTCAGCATAATCTTCCCAATATTTTTTAAGTAAATCAGCATCCGTACTATTATCTAAAAAACCATACTCAACAATAATAGCTTCTGTATTACCAGTATTACGATGGATAAAATAATAATCTTTACTTGAATCAGAAGGATATCTTCGTTGATAATACTTTCTTACATCTCTTCCATTATTTTCTAATTCAGTCGCTATTCTTTTACTCAAAGCATCACTATTTCTTAAAGCATAGATAATCTCTGAACCTTGACCATCACCAGCATTAATATGATTACTAAGGACAATAACATCTTTATTATTTCCATATATATCTAATATTCTTTTAACACGATCATTAGGTTCTATTGTTTCATCAGTAGTTCTAACCATTGTATTTTCTATTCCTAACTCATCTAATCTTTTATGAATATATTCTGATATCTTTAAAGTATATTCTTTTTCAATAATTCCATTTCCTGAAGAACCGCTATCAACTCCACCATGTCCACTATCTATTACGACTTTCTTCATAGTTTTCACCTCAGTATAATCTATGAAAAAAAATTAAACTTTGTTCTGTATTTTTATTAATATAACAAAAATTAATATCTTAGTTATTTTAACAAGTAATTAAAAAGCGGCAAAAAAGCGGCAAAAAAGCAGCAAAAAGTAGCAAAAAGCAGCAAATTTATTTTACTTTCCAACACGATCCACCTGATTTTGCATCATTATAAATCTTTCCCTCTTTTTTTAAAATATCCAACAAGTATCTTACTCTACTAATTTTATTCTTACTATCTAATGACTTAGGAAGTTTATCATTTAATAAAGCGATTATTTCTTTTCTGCTTGCTGAACCATATTCATTCAAATATTTCATTATTATTTCCTTGTAAAAATCATTTTCTAATCCTGAATTATACACATACTCTTCCTTATTTCCTGTTATTTTAGCTATATCAGATGAAATACAAACACTAGGATATCTTCCTTCAATTAAGTTATCTTTTCTTAAATAATCACTTTGTTCTTTAGTAATTTCAAAACCTTTTTGTACTCTATCAAGTAACATAATTTTATCTATATCTAAGTTAGTCTTTTCAAATAATATTTTACTATATTTTTCATCTATTATTTTACATATAAAGTAACTTTTACACGATTGTCTTCACTCAAATCATAATCAGGCATAGGAAAATACCTTTCTTTTTGAATATTATATATTCTTCTAATTCCACTACCCACAGTATCAATCATATTTAAATAAAATAAAAAGACTATCAATTCTAATAGTCCTTATACATAATTAATTCTCGTCGTCATCATGAAAATCATAAGATGTCATTTCCCCTGTATTATTCCCAATACTATCTCGAAAAAGAGTAGTTTTTACTCCACTACCTAAATCATAAGTAGTTGAACTTCCCTTGTAATTACCAAATTGATCAGTGTAATAAACAGTCTTTATGCCTAGTCCTTTACTCTTTTTTTGAGAATTAACTATTTCATCTTCCATAGAACCACCAGGTAATACAACAATACCTTTTACTGCAAATATTACTAAGCTAAGTATTATTGATATGAAAACACCTTGGCCAGATACTTTAATAAGTATAAACCAAGAAGCAACATAACTTAACATTGATATCCAAGAAAGTATATCTGCCATATCTTCATCCTCATCAGCAGTAAATTTATAAAATATTAATCTTATAACAAAAAGTAAAACTCTATAAATAAGAGCAAAAAGAAGTAAAAAACCAAGTACAATAAATACATTATTAGATTCATTTTTTCCAAACAATAACCAAACAAATAACAATTCTAAAGGTCCAGACACTAGTGATAATAATATTAAAAATAATTTTCCTATGTTTTTCATTTATAAAATACACCTCTACTATATTATAAATAACATCTTTATCAATAAGTATTACATACAAAATCCTTGATATTTCCTTTTCATATGTAATTTAAAACTCTTTTTATATTTCAATTATATATATATATATATATATATATTTAGTCAATATTGTTAAATAAAAAAGTGAAAAAGAAAAGATTATCATTTCTGATAATCTTTGGTAATTTATTAAAACTTCCAATGTTCAACAGTAGTACTATTTCCGTCCTCATCTTTATATTTTGTAGTTGATAAATGAGAGCCATAATTAATCGTTGTTGCAGTAACTTTTTTGTGTTTTCGCTCACCATTTCCTCCCATGAATTCAACTGCATAAGTCATTCCAAAAGCAGAAAAAATCATCAAAATATTTAATATTAAATTTGTACCAATAATAGATTTAAAAACGAAATGACCAAGCAAAATCGGAGGCAATAAAGACCAATTGCCAATACTTTCTCTAATACTTTCTTCTGAATCATTATCGTTATATTTTTTTTCAATAAAGTGAGCCATCGGCATTTTAATAAGAAACATTTCAATTAAACCAATTATCATTACTCCAAATATTACAAATAATGTAACAAATACTACTTTATCAAATACATGTTTTGCATTAGCATCACATATCCACTTAATAATAAAAGCATATAAAAAAGTATTAAATAAACCTAAAATAACACCCATAATTATTTTAGGCAACTTACTTTTTTTATTTCGCTTACTCATAAAAATTCACTCCCCAATTTTAAATTCATATATTCCCATTATATATATATATATATATTAAGTCAATATTGTTAAGTAAAAAAAAATTCAAAGAATAATCTTTGAACCATCGATTATGCAATAAGAGATTTATCAATCGTAATAACTGGTCTTAATCCAAAAGTATGATCGTTAACAGAAGTGGTAAAGGTTAACATTCCCTCGTACTGAATTACCCAAACATCTTGTGTACTATCAGAAATTGGGGTAGAAGTCCAATATCCCCATATTGTGCTTTTTGAACTCTTATTTAAGTTATAGGCATATTCTTCACTATCCATAATATTGCAACCATGATAAGTACAGGCATATGTATAATCATATAGCCAACTATATTTACTTTGTCCTTGGGTTAAAGAAACAGAATCTTCTGAATTCGTATCCAAATAAAAGCGATTACTAATGGTGGCTACTGTTTCATCAAAAGAAGAATTTTCTGTGATTTGAGCAACTTCTCCAGCTGTCAATAATCTAGCAGATTGTTTTATGGTATCATTCCAAGAAGTAATATCTTTTTGAAGAGCTTCTTTGATTACATCTGGATTGTTATTCTTTCCATTAGAACTCCATTTTACTAATGCTGTTGTATTATGATCTAACAATAAGTTAACAGTTTCTTCCTCTTTATCATCTAAAAAGATATACCATTTCATACACCCTGTTTTTGTACCCGTTTTACTAACGGCAGCACTTTCCTCACATGCTTCATTTGTTTCAGGATTAAAATAAACAACTGTTCCGTTTTCATAAGCTTTATTTTCCACTACTGAATCATTCGAATTATTATTTGAATTACTAGAACTATTACTCTCTTTAGAATCCGCCTTACTTCCACATCCAGTCAAAACAATAACCAAAATACCAATTAATAATAAACTTAATACCTTCTTTTTCATACTTCATTCTCCTCTTTTTATATTCTTATTATATATAATAAAAGATTATCATTTGTCATCGTCATCATCACCAAATAAATTAAATGATTTTACTTCACCAGTTTTTTGTCCACTTCCATTTTTAAATTCAGTAGTTTTAAAACCACCACCCCAATCATAAGTTGTTGAACTACCTTTATAATTACCGAATTGATCCGTATAATGAACTGTTTTGAAAAATGGTTTAGACTTCTTTGTACTTTGATGATTATTATTATCATTATTACTTCTATAAATATCTATATTTCCATCAACATGCATTTCAATTGGTTCCCCATTATAAGAAATAAATAAAAATGGCAATGTCAAAAAAAATGAAGCAAATATAGCAGCGAAAATTCCTCCATCTCCTATTAATACTAAAATAAATATCGCTATATTTATAGAATACATAAAACATTTACCGGCTAAATATCTATCCATTTCTTGCTTATATTCTATATTATATTGTTCTCTATATTTTTGATCTACTTTACTATCATATGGATACTTAGTTATTCCGTCATCAGGAACATACTTGAAAACATTTGTTTTAATAAGAATAAATTGTAAAATTCTGTTAAAGCTTTTTGAAATAATATAACCAATTATTATATAAATATAAAATACAAATATATTCATTCCTTTATCTTGACTTAAAAGCGCAGCAATAACAATAGTTAAAATTCCAAATAAAAAAGACAAAAAGCAAAATACTAATCGTTGTTTCAAATTGTATTGATTATAATCACTTTTATACTTTTTCTTATATTTTCTTAATTTCATAAATAACATCCTCTAATTCATTATAAATAAAATTTTATCAAGAAGAATTGCATACAATATACGTAATATCTTCTTTTTCATATTTCATTATTTCCTTTCATAAAGGAATTATAACATGTTAATTATTCTTTGTTAAGATAAATCTTAATAAGTTTTATTGGTATTAAATTATATTGTTTTAAACTTTATAATTTAAATATGATTAATTTATATCTTAATAATTAATAGTTTAACTGGTGGTGATTTAATGAATTCGATGGAATTAATTGGTCTTAATACAAAATGGTATAGATATCAAAATAATATTACTCAAGAACAATTTGCTAATAAAACAAAATTTAAAATGGCTTACATAAGTACCATCGAAAACGGATATGCCAATTTAACTTGTAAAAACATTGATTTAATCGCCAAATCATTAAATATTAAACCTATTCTATTATTTGAAGAAAGCACAGCTATAAAAGCTAAAAAACTACCTAAACGCGTAGATATGTATAAAAAAGAGTAATACTTAATTTCTAAATATTACTCTTTTTAAATTCAAAAAATTATTTAAATAAGTTTATCTGTAATACTAATAAAGAATTCTTTACTCCAAATCTCAATACTATCTACATTTCTAATAAAAGGTTTAACATCTTCCTTAGCATCATTATAATCAATTTCATTAAATTTATTTATTAACAATTCTTTTAACTTTCCTATATCAAAAAGATCACTAGGTTTAATATAATCAGATTCAATTAATTTATTTTTTAATAATTCTAAATTAACTTTTGTATCATTAGCTAAAAAGAAGACATAATCATATAAATCTCGTCCTTTTGTTCTTGACTTCCACCCTCTACATAAAATAGCATGGATCTTACCAGATAATAAAGACTCTTTATCATATAATTTAATTTGATGAGGACTTGGTAATAATTTATATTTATCTTCAAAAGTTGCCCCAGTAGGAGGATTAATATCTACTTCAAATTTAATCTTTAAATCTTTTAATATATGATTATAAGTATGATCTTCTTCACTTGGGAAAAATTTTAAGATATGTTCTAATGTATCTCCTTTTAAAAACGCAGACGTAATATTAGAATCAATACTTTTATTTTTGGTCGTTATCTCTAAGTTAATACCATAAGCCTTTAATTCTTTTTCGATATAAGGAAAATATTTACTCAAATCAAAATCTTTATTTGGTTTTATTAACGCAAAGTCCAAATCTTCAGAAAATCTATCTAAATTATAAAATATTCTTAAAGATGTTCCACCATAAAAAGCAGCTTCATTAAAAAAATTCCCTCTTGATAAACCAGCTAGAACTATCTCCTGAATAATTTCCTTTAAGGCATTTATTTCATCATTTAAATTTTTTATTTCATACTTACTTAACATCTGTTCAATAATATTATTCATTTTTATTCCTCCTCATATATCTAGCCAATAAATCAACGTTTGTAGAGTGATATAATCGACTTAACTTAAAAACCTTTTCTTTATCTAAATTATTAAAAGCATCTTCATCTATTCTCAAGTCATTAAATAACATATTTTCTAAATTTGAAAAATTAAATAAAGGAGGTAAAGTATACAATTTATCACATAGAGCTTTTTCGGGTGTTGCTATCTGATATGAATAATTATCTTCTTCTTTTAAAATTATTTCTTCAGGATAAGCCAATGATGGAACATCTCTATAAGTAAATACACCAAAATCTGTTTTATATTCCTTCTTTTTTTTCTTATCAAAAGTAGCACAAGTAATAGTAGTTACTCTTTCTGGTATTAATCCATAATAGGATAAAGCATATTCAAACGAAATATAAGAAGGACCATAAATACTAGAAGCTAACAAATACCCTGGAACATTAGCTTTAGTTTCATATAAACCATTTATAATTCTAAATAGTCGATTATTTTTTACTTCTCTTGATAACTTAGTAGTTTTATTAGCATAATTAACCAAATAATTCTTAGCAATTTCACTAGTTAATATCATATTTTCACCTCTTTATATCATTTTACGATATTTTCTGGTGAAAATCAAGTGCTTTTAAAAATTAATTATTGTCATTACTTTATCTTTTTTGCCTCTTAATCAACCTAGCTTGCACCACAATTCTTCCATCATGATTATTCTGACATGTCGATAGAGTTAATATCTTATCATCAACATTAACATCTGTATCTATTGGTGCTATATTTCTTTCTTTCATCGTATCTAACCACTTCTGTTTAGCTTTCTTAGTTTCAAAACTAGTTCTGATATAATAGTTCTCCTTTTGAATAGTATAAATACTAAATATCTGAAATAACATATTCTCTTTAGGTGTTGAAATATAAATAATATAATTATTCTTATCACTCTGCCAATAATCAGTTAAAGTATTTTTAAGACTTCCAAACATTGTTCCATCTAATCTCGAATGCCCATAAATAATCGTATTATCACTTAAATTATTAATATCATTTCTAAAATCTAAAAATATCCATCCACCCTTATTACTCTTTTTATCAAAAGAATGTTTTAAATAATAAGCGTTATTATCTACTTGTACTACTGGATAATTCACATTCGTATTATCAATACGAATAAAAGCTACTGTATCATCATTAATCTCCCCTAATCTACTAAAATCAACTTCCATTAAAGAAAACTTAGTATAGTAATAATAATTACTATTCATATCGACTGGCGGATTAACTAATTCACCTCTTTCATTACTATCTATAATTCTCGTATTTTGAATAATTTCTGTATTTAATTGTTTTATTTTGGAATTATCTTTTATCCAATTTAATATAGTATATAATGAGAAGATGATAATACTAAAACATCCAATAGCTACCATATAATCTAATATATTCTTCTTTCTTTTCTTAATAGTTGTTGATGTTTTAAAAAACTCTTCCAATGTCATGTATTTCTTCATTGATAATCACCTCAGTCATAGAAGAATTACTAAAATATTATTATGAAAAAAGGAGTCGATTTATGAAAAGAATTATAATGATCCCAATATTCATTATAATGTCGCTAGCATTAATTCCTCATGTCTTTGCTGCTAGCAATTACGGTGAAGTCAAAGACATAACTGAAAAGGCTGGAGATTCACTTACATCTGGTAAGGGAACTCTTGAAACGAAAGGAGATACCACATATATTAGATATGGTGCTTCAACATTCAAAATGTTAGAAAAAGATAATGATGCCGCTGATGGTGAAAGACCAGGTCCTGCTGCTTGGATTGGTTTTGAGGTAACTGAACCAAGTGATGACAATGATTCTGACTTTAAAGTAACCACCCCAGATAATAAAACTACTGAAATCAAAGCATCTTCATTTAAAGATTATGTCGGTATTACTCCAACCAACTTAAAAAAAGTTTTGTTAGATGGGAAAAAATTAACTTATAAATATTGCTTTGATTGGGATAAAGATGGTCATAATGATCAATATGTAATAATTGAAGTAGATCCAGAAAAAATATCTCTTTTAGATACTGAAGGAAAAGACAAAGAATGGTCACCTGAAATAGCCGAAAAAATTAAAGAAGAAAATCCTACTACTGGTGACTTAAATCTTATCTTACCTCTTGGTTTAATCTTAATTGCTGGTGCAGGTTTAGTATATTTCTTTAGAAAAGCTTAACAAAAAACTCATTTCGTTTTTGAAATGAGTTTTATTTATTATCTAATTGTTTCTTTAAATCAACAAGTGCCAAATATCTAGCACTTACTTGATTCTTCTCAATAGGACTAAGTTCAGCTAACGTCTTACCAGTTTCTAGTTCAAATATTGAATCAAAACCAAAGCCATTCTCCCCACGCATTTCTTTTGTAATAGTGCCATTTATCTCTCCAACTCCAACCAAAGTCCTAGTTCCATCATAATAAACCATATTACATACTACTTTGGCTTTACGATTACTTAAACTATTTACTTTATCAATTATCGCTTTGTTTCTTTCTTCATCACTTGCTTTTTCGCCTAAGAATCTATGCGTCAAAACACCTGGCCATCCATCTAATTCTAAGACACATAATCCTGAATCATCAGCAATAACTGATTCCTTAGTTAATTCATATATCTCTTTAGCTTTCTTTAAAGCATTACCATAAAAAGTATCTTGATCTTCCTGTACCTCAACATCTATACCTTTGTCTTTTAAACTATATAACTCATAATCTTTAAATATTTCTTTAATTTCTTTTATCTTACCTTTATTATTTGTTGCAATAATCATAATGTCATCTCCTATAACCAGATATCTCCTGAAAGTGGTTTAAACTTATACATTTGGGTTGGACGATGCCCTTTCTTATCAACAATTGCCTCTGTCTTCTCACAATACTTAGCAATTCTCTTTCTAAAATTAGATTTATCTACTGATACTTCTTTAATCATTTCATAAACCATTCTTACATCTTCTAAAGTAAATAACTTATCCATAAATTTAAACACAATATCTGAAGAATCTATTTTACCTCTCAAATGTTTATAAGCTATAACTAACTCTAATAATAATTTTTCTAAACTAACATCATCTACTTTTATTTCATGAATATATTCAATATTATTATTACTTATTTTTTCTTTGGTTTTATATTTATAAACTTCTTCACCTAATTTAATAAGTTCATTTTCATTTATAGCAAATTCTCTAAGTTCATATTTATTATCAAGTTTCTTGATATTACTAGCATTCATAACTCCTAAATATATTACATCTACACCATCACTAATAAATCTTGTATCTCCAAGTGTATAAACTTGTTCTAAATGAAACATTTTACTACCAATAATACCTGTTATATAATCTCTAATTAATTCTTTTATATCACTCTTATTATCATATAAAACCTTAGGTAATATATTATCTTTACCTACTAAAACTTTAATTTTTTTAGTATCATTTTTACGTATATTACTACTAACTTCATTATCTAAAACAAATAAACAACATGTAATATTTAGTTTCATTTATATACCTACTCTCTATACTTATTTATATCATCTGCTATTTTTATAGCTACATTTTTTAAAAACCTCGTAAACTTTTTAAAATCAATATATTTCAAAGTATCATAAACTTTCATATTATTAATACTATCTACATTTAATTTATATTTATCTTTATTTAAATTAACTTTAAAATCTTTCATTACTTCATTTAAATAATTAATATCTAACTTAAATTTCATAATTAGTAAATAATTCATATTTGTATAATCATTATACAATAAATCTGGTGAAAAAAGATTTATTTCCTTATAATTTTTTATATTCTTTAAGACATATTCTTCTAAAAAATATTTATCAAGTAGTAAATGTACTAAATACCCAATATTAAGATCATTATCTAGTTTATAGTATTCTAGATAATAATTAATATCAGGTATCATATAGTATGTTCCTTTTATTTTAAAATGACTATTTTCTAAATCTATTATATCTGGAAGAATATTACCTCTATAATAATCAACACTCTGTATATTTAATCTTTTACCAACTAATTTAGCTACCACAAAGTGAGAAGCAATACTAGGCATTTATCTTTATTATATAATCTTTTATCACTTTTACTTGTTCATCAATCTTTAAACCAGTACAATCTATTAAATGTAGTTTATTATTAAGTAAGTTCTTATCTTTCATATATAAATAAGTATCTTCATAAAGTTTATTATATTTAAATGCTTCTAAATCGAATTCACTAAGTCTATCTCGACTATTAATTCTTCTTTCTAATTCATCTTTATCTTTATTAATTAAAAATATAACATATTTATCACTATTCTTTAAGTATTCATTATATTTCTTTGCTCTTTCTTCCATAGGTATTTCAAATAACATATTTTTAGATATTACTTCCATCTCTCTATCTTGACAGATAATTCCTTCTTTTAATAATCTCTTAATTGTTTCTGTCTTACCAACACCATCCGTCCCTTCTAAAATAATATTATTCCATTTAATACTTCCATTATATATTCCATAATTTTCATATTCCTTAGTTCCACTAACTTCAATAAATCCTTTAGGTGGTACATAATCTTCTAATGGCACTTTATCACTTGATA
Source organism: uncultured Bacilli bacterium (assembly GCA_947625425.1). The sequence continues at coordinate 18,504 of CANQOH010000012.1, read as the reverse complement.
CTTCAATCATTACCATATCAATTGGTTTTATAAATGTATCTACATCTATTTCATAATTACCATCAATATAATAACTTCTTGTCTTTATAATCGCTTTACTTTTATTACTTTTAAGTACCCTATCAAATTCCTCATTACTTATTTCTTCAATTTTCGTAATCGCCCTCATCTTATTATTTTTCGTATACTTTAAATCTCCATGATCATTATATTCACGATATTTATATCCATCTTTATATGTTTGTGTAAGAACATATTCTTCTATTTTCTTCATACTCTTTAAATATCTATTTAGATATTCTTTTTTTGTTGGAATAAATTTTCTTTCTAAGTTATTAACTTTTCCTAATCTAAGCACAACCATTATTCTTCCCCTTTCTTTAGTTTTATCTTATTTAAATGATAATCAACTAACTCTCCTCCATAATAAACAATATTTGAATAACCATAATCTAATTTCTTTATATAAAAAGTAATTGGTACACCTTCATAAACCCATTCATATCGATCAAAAAACTTTTCATCTTTAACTTTAAATTCAGCATTATTATTCATAAATTCTAATATCTTATCAGTATCTTTTTTGGTTAAAGCATTATCTATTATCCATTTAGAATATTGATTATCTATATTATCATCTTTAGTATTTAAATTAAGTGTTTTAAGACTTATTGTTTGAATATTTGGATATCTCTTAATATAATTCTTTATTTCTTCTAAATCTTCTTCAAATGACTTATTTTTCATTAATACAAAGTTAAGTCTTACTTTAGCTTTCTTAAAATTATCACTATTTATATAATCTCTTTTATATCCAAGTATTTCCATATCTTTTTTAGAATCAATATCTACTCTAGTAACTTCTACAATAAAATCATCTTTAATTAAATCTAACTTCTTATCTTCATAAAAGATATTACCAGAAGATTGAAATCTCTTTTCATCAAATATATTAACTTTTCTTGTTGCATCAACTACCTTCTTAATCGTTTCATAACTATGTAAAGAAGGTTCTCCATTACCACAAAAAATAAAATATCTAAAAGTAATTCCTTCTTTCTTCAAATAATTTAATCGATCTTCAAGTAAATCTAATTTATCATCAACTACCGGCCATTTAGTAATCTTAGCTGTACAATAAGGACAATTCTTATCACATTTAAATGATGATGGTATAAGTTCAAATTCTTTATATTTCATAACTAACTATTTAAAACCTTTCTCTTAATAATATTAACTATTTCCTTTTCTTCTTTATATTTATAAGTATCTATCTTTTTACTTCTTTTTATAGCATCAGCTATTGCAAACCAATATTCAGATTTAATCTGGTAATTAGAATCCTCTTCTTGATAAAGAATAATAATTCTTTTATTCATATCTAAGGCCCAACCTAATTCAACTATTGTTCCTACGGAAAACTTTTCCCCAAATACCGCTAAGTAAATATCACAATTACTAACAGCTTCTTTTTCAGCTTTTAAAACAACATTACAATCTACTGAAGTAAAATCTCCATTTGAAGCTTGTTCACAATAAAACGGTCCCGAATATTCATACTTTTCATTAAGTTTTAAATTGTTCTGAGCAAATGTTAATAATTTCGAACTTCCTAACAATTTAGATCTAAAATCATTAACTAATTTTTCTTCTAATTTTAAATTATTATCTTTAATCATATTGAATTTACCAGCACAATAAATCTTTTTCATAAATTACTCCTTCTTCATTATTTTGTACCAATTAATATAAGAACCAATTGCCATTAAAGTCCAAACAACATTAAGTAAGAATAAATAGAAAGCTTGATCAGGTAATATATAGTATTCTAAAGCATAAAAGATATCATTAATAAACCAAATAATCCAAGTATCTATTTTCTTTGTCATCATATAATATGTTGCAATAAAACTTGATACTGTCGTAAATGAATCTAATAATGGTAATGGATCATCAGTTCTCTTAAGAACTAAAAACAAGCCAAAAGTAAGTATTATTATTAAACTACTATAGATAATTCTTTCTTTTTTAGAACAACTACTAATCTTTTTTGTACTATCTCTATTCCAAAGAATAAAACCTATAATACCTAGTATTAAGTAAATAAGACTATTTAAAACATCACCATATAAATGCATAACAAAGGAAAATACTATCATAAGTCCCATCTGTATTACATAAGCGATCCAATTACTCCTTTTATTAAACATTACAAGTATTCCTTGAATAAGCCCAAATACTGTAGCTCCTATTTCTAAGTACTTTGTCATACTATCTCCTCCTTACATATAGTAATATATACCATAACTGGTTAGTTGTCAATACATTTATAGTATTTTTTACCATAAGTTTATATAAACAAAAAAGCAACTATTTAGTTGCTCTTAAATTAATAAGATCTTCAAGTATCTCATAAACATATTTAGATAATAAATAATTATCTACTTTTCTATTCAATACTTCTAGTAATTCATTATTATCTAAAGCTTTTTCATCCTTTGTTAGATAATAATTCATAAAATAATCAACGTATTTAATTTGTTCTGCTTCTTTTTGATCTTTATAATCTCTTATTCTTAATTCAATTTGTTCTATCTCATTTTGAACTTTATTTATTTCTTCTGTTATTTCTTTTACTTCATCACTACTAGTATTACTATCTTTTAATTTATTATTTAAAGAAATAACTTTATTCTCTAGTAATCTTTTATTCATTCCTTCGCCGACTAATTTAGCATCAAATCTAGTCACACAATCAAAGACTTTATCCGTCTCATCTAATCTTTCTATTGCATACATAATTAAGTCATCACTATCATCACCATGATATGAATAAGTCTTATCAATATTACCTTCACCAACAAATTTATGTCTTATACTTAATTCTTCTTTACTTACTAAAAATAATCTAAGTTCATCAAAGAATTTATAATAACTAACCATTGAATCCCAAGCTACATCAGTATAATAATATTTGCCTTCTAATGTAACTCTAAGTAAAGCATAATCAGACGTTCCAAGTAATGAATATACTTTCTTACCATTATAATAACCTATAGCATCTAAAGCCCCCATTGAATAAACCACCGAAGATTTAACTCCTGCATAAGCAAGTAACATTTGAAAAGCTTTAGCATATGAAAGCCTTCCACCTTTACCAAAGTTAAATACTTTATAGATATTATTAACTCTTTCAAATAACTCTTTATCACCTTTCGGATCATCTTCATTAATAAATTCTATATTATTAAGCATCCATCTATATAAGATACCAAACTTTTCAATATCACCATCAGTATTATGAATATATTTAGAAACTATATAAACAATATGTCCCATTAAAGTATCTAATTCTTCATTTGTATATTCATGAACTAAATATTTTCTAAGACCTAAAGAATCAACCCATTTAACATTAGATGTATTAATTTCTTTATCATCAGCTCTAATAACATCAATATAATATATTACATCTAACATACATTCACAATTAGGATTCTTTTTTATAAAATCAACAATCTGTTTATTATCTTTAAAATCTTTATTATCATAAAAAGTAAAGCTTTCTAAAGTAGGTAAATTAGCTATTGTTTCTAAGTTTTCATTATGTACTAAACATAACTCTTCTAAATTTTTAAATATATTAAAATCTAAATTAATTAATGCACTTTGTTCTTTTATTTTTAAACTTTTTAATTGGGGAACTAATTCATTAACTATTTTTAAATCATCATTAGTAATAGATGGAAATGTTTCAAAATCAATTTTACTTAAATTAGGAAATAAGTTTAATGAATTTATATCATCTTTAACTATTTTTAGATATGTTATTTTTTCTAGTTGTTCTTCCATAAATTTATTATCTTTACCATCAATATTTAATCTATCTTTAATAGCTAAAGCTAAAGTATCAGAGACTTCTATCATTTTATCCACCTACTTTATTCTTAAAATTATTATATCATAAAATAAAAAAAAGTCTTATAAAAGACTTGTCTATTTGTAAAGATTGGAAAGATCTAACGCTTGATAAGTACCTGAACAAGCAGCATAAGATCTAGTACGCATTATAACGCCTTCTTGACTACCATTAGCTTCAGCAACCAAGAACTGTTGAGCTTCAGGATTATTATCAATAATCATTACTACATGTTCTGCTGAAACTAAAATATCGCCACCTTGAGCATTTTCATAAGAAGTAGAACGACCTAAGCTAAGCATGTTATAAGGGCCAATATAGTTTCCATTACTAATGCCTTGATTAATCGCCCATGAAGCAAAAGCACTGCAATCTGTACCAGCTGCCACTTCGTCAATGTCAGTTATGCCATCGCCTCCATGACCTCCGCCCCAGTCATAATCCAGTTTTCTACCAACTTGAGCAGCCATTTCCATTACACCTAAAGCACAGTTAACAGCAGCATCTCTGCCCTTATATTGACTTTTAATTTGATTAATTCTATCATTAACCTCTTCTTTAGAATAATAGTCATACAAGCTATCATCACCAGAGTTATTATCACTTAGTTTAACCAGCCTTCCAGACTGAAACAATTGTAAAAACTCTTGTAAGTCAACTATATATTCACCATAACTTTTATCTGGAGTATATTTAACTAACTTAAATTCTGAACTAACTGAAGTAATACTTCTTAAAGAACTTTGAATACTACTTTTTAAACTAGTATTAGTATTCTCTAAAGAACTTATTTGACTAGATAGTTGTTGTCTTCTAGATTCATTTTCTGCCCCAGATAAGCTTGAATATTCTCCTCTTAATGAATCAATTTGCTCTTTATTTTCTTTATATGTTTGAAGATCCTTTAAAGCTGAAGTATAAACATTAATAGCTTCTTTTTGAGCTTGAATCTTTTTCAAAGAAGCATTAAGATTATTAGTTAATGTACTATGGGCATCCCCACTCCAAACAGAGTCAAAAGAAAGACCTTGAATATTGGAAACAGCAGAAATAACTGGGTTTAAAGCCGAAGTTATTTTTGAAGCTTTAGCAACATAATCCATAATACATTCTCCCCTCTTATCTTATTTATATTATTCTTTCTCCATAGTATTAATTACTTCAATTAAAAACGCATCTAAATTTTGCATTTTTGCATGACGAGTACGAGCTTCCTTAATAAATTCATTAGTAGAAGATAAAAAAGACTCAGCTGACGTACCTTCAAAAGAATCTGATAAACCATTAGCTAAATTAGTAAAATCAGATAAACATCCCATTGCCTCAGTATTAATTGAAGACATTCTTGTACTCCAACTTTCTAAAGATGCTGTATTAACAAAAACTGCATTACCTGTAAAATTACTCATCTACAATCCCTACCCTCTAGAAAAAGCATCTTCTAATGCTGAAGCACTTTCTGATTTATTAGTTAAATAATTAACATAAGCTTCCATACTTGCACAAACACTCTTATAAGTTTCAATATAAGAATTAGCTGTACTTATAAAAGCAGGTTTAACTTGCATGTCTCTCCAAGCTGAAGAAGAACCTATTTCATTTACTAAAACTGTTAATTCATGAATTTTATTACTATATTCACTAATAATATCTTTTAAACCAGAAATCGTTGTTGCAACACCATCTGGTTCATGTTTATAAGAATCTCCCATAAATTCATCTCCTAGAAAAAATCTTTTTATAAGCGAGTTATAAAAAGTTTTTTTATTATTCAGATAACATTGTATCTGCAGTTAAGATAACATCATTTGCAAAGTAATCAATTTGTTCATGGAACTTATAAAAAGTAGCTCTAAACTCATCTAATCTTTGTCTAAGTTCACTTGGTTTATATTGTCCTTGGTATGTACCAACTTCTTCATCATTAATTTCTTGCATTTTTGCATCAACATCATTTAGTAAAGCTTCAATATTATTAGCTAAAGTTTTCATTTGTTCAGCTTTAGCTTTCGCTTCACCGGTTTCAATTTTTAAAACGCCATCTGCCATATATTAATACCCTCCTTAATTAAATGAATTATGTCTTTCAATATTTGCTTTTAGTTCAGCTTCATCACTATCAATACCTTCTGAAGTTCTAGTAATTAAATCAGAACATTCATCTAAGACTTCAGCAAGTCTATTGAAATCATCTCTTTTATCTAATACTGAATTTTCAAAATCTTTTGATAAACCTCCAGTAAAATCTGCTGCAACTAAAGTATCTACTAAATTATATAAAGAACCAATATAATCTCTATATTCATTAGCTGAATTAGTAATATTTCCAGACCAAGTTCTCATTGCTTCTGTATTATGAGTTACTATTCCCATATCAAATACCTCCCTCTATTAACTTAATTATAACATTTTTAATATAATTATCTTTATTTTTTTAAAATATTTGTAAAGTTATTTACTAAACTTTTGTTGTTTTTGGAAATTTTTGTGCTAAATCAAAATAATTCCCTTTATTAATAATTGAATCTATATTCTTATTCCAGTCAGGATGATAACCTACTACTGATTTATTAGTACCATACCAAGAAGATCTATCTACAACAAATTCTACAACATCTACACCATTACTATGTCCCCATTTATTACAGTTAGCATCTCCTTGGCTCTTTATATCACCAATTATACACTTAATAATTGTTCCATCTTCTTGAACAACATCAATGTAATCACCAACATTACCAAATGTCGTAGTTGTTGCAACTACATATCTATCTCCTATTTTACCAAATCCTTGTTCATCAAAATTCATACCTGCTGATTCAATAAGTTTATATTGATCAGAACTACGAGCAGTGATACATTGCCATCCCATATATGTATGTTTACTACCTAATCCATCAGGTAATTTAACTTCTTTACCTTTTACATCTTCTAAGTATTTTTCTAGTTTTTCATAATCAACATTTGCAATTTTTACATTACGAGTAGCAGTTGAACGAGGAAAACTAGGAGCTACATAGCCACCAGATGACGATGTAGAAGAAAAATAACTGTAACTTCCGGATGAAGAATTACGTCCACCTGAATTTGATAAGTATGAAACACTAGCACCGGTTGTAGCTGTTGCCAAATTAGCCCAAGTACCTGAATTATTAGATACAATAGCTTCACCAACTTCACCGGCACTTGTACCTTTAAATTTGTTATACCATTGTTCTGCTGTATTACAGCGATTATTTTTTATAGCTGCTGCAGAATCTGCAGACCTTTCAACAATCTTATGAAAAATATATGCTGCATCAGAAGGACTATTCGTATCATAAAACCCCGCTGCCGATAACTCTTTACCATAAGAAGAATTTGGATCAACTGACTCATTCCATAAATACTCTAACTGAAACTGTATATTACTAGGATCAACACCTTGAGCCGCAGCAGCTTGCTCTAAAGCTGTTCTTCTACCAAAACTCCATTGGATAAGTCCATATCCAATACCAGAGCCCATTTCTACAATACCTGGATCCATACCACTTTCGGCCTGAATATTGCCCAAAATACCAGCAGTTGCAGCATCACTTAAACCTTTATATTTAAAGTAATTCCAAATAACACGAGCATTACCTTCTGTTGAACCATCAGTTTTAAATAAATCTTCATAAGATAATTTATTGGCATCATCTGATGAAGCCGCTTCATTAAAGTCATCAACATCAAAACCAATCACTGCTGACGCATAATTTTTAATATTAGTTGAAACAGTATCTAAATCAGATACAGCATTTTCAATATTACTTGCTAATATCTTACCTGGTCCTACAACATCAATACCATCATAGTTTTCTACATTAGATAGATTAGATTTTAAATCTTCGCTATCACTTTTTAAATCAGTTGTAAGATCATCTAAATTTGAAGCTAATGAAGCTAATTCAGTTTTACTTTTTATTTCTGTTGACATCTTCTACTATCCTTTCTATTTATATCTATTACCTGTACTTGTAATTCTATTATCGCTATAACCAGTAGAACCATTAGATCTAAAACTTAAATAATGATGGTTTCTAACACCCGCTAAAGCATCTCTAACCGCCGTTTGAACAGTTTCCGGAGCTCTTCCGCCCATATAAGCTTTATAACTACCATGTTGATAAACAACAAATTGATTAGGAGCTGTTGCTTGCGCGACTGGATTAGTTCCATGACTTCTAATCCAATTTGGTGCTTCACATCTATTTAGAATAGTAGTAATAACCGCTAAAGCATCATCATAAGATTTATCACTTTCAGCAGATACTATTGCACATAATAATTCATAATCAGCATCACTTACTTCATAAGCTAAATTACCTACTGTAACTTCAAAACCTTTTTCTAAATTATTATGATATTTACTAACATCTATATTAGGATCTCCTGACTTAATTGTAACAGGAGTTGTTGTAATTGGACCACTACTTCCATAACTTCCACCTGAATAACTACTACCACTAGAATAATTATTACTAGAAGAAGTCCCAACTGAATAAGTATAACTTCCTTTATTAGAAGAATTACTACTATAATAAACTAATGGTGTTGCTGCTGCAGCTGTTGTGCCAGTAGACCAATTATATTTTTGTGAACCAGATGAAGAATTAGCTGAAGATGAACTACTAGCAGAAGTATTATATTTACCTGATAAATTAAAATAGTTACCTTTATTGATAATCTGACTTATATTTTGATTCCATTCAGGATGATATCCAGCTACTGTTTTATTTGTTCCATACCAAGAAGATCTATCAACTACAAATTCAACAACACATTGCCCATTATTATGGCCCCATTTATTACAACCCGCATCATTTTGATTTTTTATATCACCAATAATACATTTAATAACTGTTCCGTCACTTTGCACAACATCAATATAATCACCAACATTACCAAATGTTGTCGTTGTTGCAACAACATATCTATCTCCAATACGTGCAAAACCTTCATTATCAAAATTCATACCTGCTGCTTCTCTTAACTTATATTGATTAGAAGATGTTGCTGTAATACATTGCCATCCCATATATGAATGAACACTGCCTAAACCACCTGGTAATGTTACTGCTGTCCCAGTTACACCATCTAAATAATTTTCTACACTATTAAAATCATCGACGTCAAAATTAATTACTGATAATGAATAATTCTTAATATTACCAGATACCGCCTCTAAATCAGCTAATATATTATCTAAATTACTAGCTAATACATTACCTGGACCAGAGACATCTATTCCATCATAATTAGTAATATTACTTAATTTACTCTTTAAATTATCCCCTTCAGATTTTAAAGTACTTTTTAAAGTTTCAAGTTGAGAGGCTAACGAAGCTAATTCAGTTTTACTTTTTATTTCTGTTGATGTTGCCATAAGATACACCTCTATCTTAATAATTATAGCATACAAAAAGAATAAAAACATCAGCATTTTTATTCTTTAATAAAACCAACTAAGTCATACTCATAAGAATCAGTTATTTGAACATTAACAAATTCATTAATCATATACTCTGGATTAAATTCAATATAAATAACTCCATCTTCTGAAGGAACATCCATATAACTACGACCAATAAAGTACTTGCCATCATCCGTTATATTTTCTATTAAACACTCATAAGTCTTACCAATTCTATCACTTAATAAGTCTTTACTAACCTCTTGTTGGATTTCCATTATTTTATTTTGTCTTCTTATTTTTTCTTCTTCAGCAATTTGCTCTTTAAATTTAGCAGCTGGCGTTCCATCTTCTGCACTATAAGCAAATGCTCCTAATCGATCAAATTTACTTTCTTTAACAAAATCACATAACTCTTCAAATTCTTCTTCTGTTTCCGAAGGAAAACCTACTATTAATGTTGTTCTTAAAATAACATCAGGTATTTCTTTTCTTAACTTAGCAATTAAAGCTCTAATACTTTTTCCATCACTCTTACGATTCATTAATTTCAGAATACGATCATTAACATGTTGAATAGGTAAATCAAAATAATGACATATCTTATTACTATTTTTAACTACTTTAATTAATTCATCATCAATTGTCTCAGGATATGAATATAAAAATCTAATCCATTTAATCCCTTCTATTTTAGTTAAATCATTAAGTAATTCAGCTAATCTAGGTTTACCATATAAATCAATCCCATACTTTGTTGTATCTTGCGCAATAACTACTAATTCTTTAATTCCTTTATTAGCTAACTCTCTAGCTTCTTCTAATATTTCATCATAATCTCTTGATATATATTTACCTTGAATATAAGGAATAGCACAATAAGTACAATAATTACTACATCCTTCAGCTATCTTTAAATAAGCCATTACATCGCCTGTAGTTAAAACACGATCTTTATAGTTTAATAAATCATTATCATCTTTTTTATTTATTAAATTATCTATCTTATTCCATAACTTATCATAATCTTTAATACTAACAAATAAATCTACTTCTGGTATTTCACGTCTTAATTCATCTTCATATCTTTCAACTAAACAACCAGTAACAATTAAATATTTTAATTTATCTTGTTTATAATCAGCAAATTCTAAAATAGTTTTAATACCTTCATCTTTAGCTGACTCAATAAAACCACAAGTATTAATTAACAAAATATCAGCTTCACTAGCATCACCAACTATTTCATAGTTATGCTTTTTAAATAAACCAATTATTTGTTCTGTAACAACTAAATTTTTAGAACACCCTAAAGAGATAAAACCAACTTTCATATATACTTCACCCCAAATGCACAAGTATTATATCACAAAATAAAAAAACTGAAATAATTTCAGTTTTATTTAGAACTAGTTAATGTTAATTTAACAGAACCAACTCTATTATTTCTCATATACTTAATAGTTACAGTATCGCCACTCTTATATTTATATAATTGATATTTTAAAGAAGCAATATCTTTAACTTTAGTACTATTTAATTCTGTTATAACATCCCCAACTTTTAAACCAGCTTTAGCTGCTGGAGAACCAGAAGTTACTTCCGCAATAATAACACCATCCATAACATCTACTCCATAATTACGTGCATTATATACATTAGAAGCTTCTGCCATAGATATACCTAAATATGGTCTAGATACATCTTCTCCCTTAATTAAAGCATCTGCATAAGAAGTAGCTTCTTCAATAGGAATAGCAAATCCCATACCTTCTATACCAGTTGAAGCAAGTTTCATATTATTAATACCAATTACTTGACCATTTGAATTACATAAAGGTCCACCTGAGTTACCATTATTAATAGCTGCATCAGTTTGTAATACTTGCATTATCCAATCACTTTGATAACCATTAGTACTTACTTCTACTTCTCTATCTTTACCTGATAAAATTCCTCTAGTAACACTCCATGAATAAACTGAATAATCTAATGGAGCACCTATTGCAAATACCGTATCGCCAACTCTCATATCAACACTACTACCTATTTGAGCCACTTGATATTCCTTAGTAGAAGATAATGATAAAACAACTAAGTCAGCATATTTATCTCCACCTTCAACAGTAACTTTTTCTTCACTACCATCAGTAAAGACAACACCAACAGAATCTCCACTTTGAATAACATGATAATTAGTTAATAAATAATACTTATTACCTTCATGTTTATACACAAATCCTGTACCAGTAGCATATAATTGACCTCTTTGATAAGTTTTAACAACTACAACAGCATTATATATTTTTTCAACAGCATCTGCTATACCAGTATCAGTAACCGTAACTTCTTTTTCTGTTTTAGTTATATTAGTTACTGTATCTCTCGCGAAATCTGGATAAAAATGAAATAGTAATAACAGAGCTCCTGCTCCTATTAAAACAGAAATAATCGCTGTAAAAATAATTAAAACTATTATCTTTCCAACACCAAACTCCTTATTATCCTTCTTTGTAGGAATTGTCTCTTCATATTCTAAATTATTAAAATTCATCTTAATCTATCCTCGCAATCTCTCTAAATGTACTAGGAAAACCCATTGCATCTAACACTTTATCTAAACTTATAGTACTTAATTTACCATCTAATATATCTAGTTCATAAGATAATTCATTTATTAATAAAGTAAAATCTTCTTCTCTTAATAATTGCTTTAAAATAATTACTAAAGCAAACAAATCATCTTTACCATAAATATATTCACCATCCATCTTATCAATATTTAAGAAAGTATGGAATTTAGTATCATCTATCATTCTTTGTGTTTTATGATCATACATTATATCTTCATGAGCACATAAATTTCTAAAATTAGCTAATATTGGTAAATATACTAATAAATCATCTACTGATATATTATAAACTTCTGCAATATCTCTTTGATCTTCTCTCTTCATTATCGTATATAATTCAGATATTAAACCAAAAGATAAAACCTTAACAACTACCCAAAAAGGAACATATCCATAATTACTTATGTAATGCATTGTCGCTGAGTGTTGTCCACCATTAACTCTAATTTGTCTTTTAATCTTTTTAAGTAAGTCATTTACTTGTCTTACTTTATCATTAGATCTATCAAAGTTAGATGGATTTAAATAATCTTTTTCTTTAATACCATATTTTCTCGATAATTGATAAGAGAAAATACTTTTAGCATTGTTTTCAACAATTAAAATATTTTTAAAAAAGATATTTCTTATTTGTCGATCAAAATTAAACATTGCATATAGTTCTTTAAAATTAGTACCTGGCAAAAACATTCTATCTTTAGGTGATTTTAAAAACAAATGTCTATAACCACTAATAAAGAAATAATTTTCTCTTAAAAGTACATCCTTAGCATAATCTATATCGTCTATAACTAGGCCTTTACTTTTCAAAATATCAATTTGTTCATCAATAGTTTTAAATGTCTTTATCACAAGCATCACCCTATTATTCGAAACTATTATACCACATTTGAAAAGCTATTTAAATCATATATTTTTTGTGTGTACATTATGTTATAATATTGTGAAAAGTAGGTGAAATTATGCCATCAATAACAACTCATCATATCTTTGCTAATCATGCTTTTGATAAGTTAGACAAAGATACAATAAAACATTTTAACAAAGAAAAATTAATATATACCACTTTTGCTCAAAGTCATGATTATTTATTTTATTATACCTTTGATTTTAAGAATGCTCATCGTATTAAAAACTTAGGACATTATGCTCATCATAATAAAACTCAAGCTTATATATTAAATATTATTAAGGAAATCAAAAAACAACATTTAGAAAATAATCATCAATGTCTTGCTTACCTTTATGGTGTTATTACCCATTATGTTCTAGATTCAACATGTCATCCATTCATCTTCTATAAAACAGGTATCTATCGTAAAGAAAATAAACATTCTAAAATATATCGTGGTGAACATAATCGTATGGAAAAAGATATTGATGCTATCTTTTATGAAAGAGAATATCATCTAAAATATAATCATTGTAATCTAAATAAAGATATCATAAAGAAACCTATATTTTCAAAAGAACTAACTAACTTAATTGATACCATCTATGAAACAACATATAATGAACCAAATATTGGTACTTACTATTATAAAAGTATTAAACATACTAAAATAATTAATACTCTAGTTATTAATGATTACTTTGGTATAAAAAGAGCTTTATATACTCTTATTGATTTAATTACTAATAGGTATTTTGGTAACATCGCTGCTTATAGTACATTTCGTCCCAAACCAGATACATCATTTTTAAATAATGAACATAAAGAATGGACTCATCCATGTAATGAAGATCAAATATATACATATTCCTTTGATGACTTAGTTAAAATAGCTGAAGAAAAAGCCATTAATATCATCAATAGTATCAACGATTACTTATTTAAAGATGAAAGATCATATAATGATTTAACTAAATTAATACCAGATATTGATTATTCAACTGGTTTAGAAATTAAAAATAATAAAAGAATGGATTATTTCGAAAGATAATAATCCTTTTTTAATAGTAATTTAAAAGGCCATTAATAATTGTTTTCACTAATTTATCCTGATATTCTGCATTTAATAATAATTTTCTTTCTTTATCATTAGATAAAAAACCACATTCAATAAGAAGACCAGGTACTTCTAGTTGTTTATACATATAAATACTATCTGATAATTTCTTAGCTTCTCTAGGACTATTTAAAGTATCAATAAAAGATTCTTGCATTACTTTAGCTAACTCTTCATTACCAGCTGTATAAAATACCTGCGCTCCATAATACTTACTATCATTTAAATAATTCATATGAATACTTAAATATAAATCAGCATTACTTTTATTTATTAAAGCTATTCGATTATCAAAATCACTCTTTTTTCTCCTATTGACTAAAGGACTACTTAAATCATAATCACCATCTCTTGTTAAAATAACATTAACTCCCTGTTTAATTAATTCATTTTTTAATTTTAAAGAAATAGCCAGATTTATATCACTTTCATAAACATTATTAACTGAAGTCCCCTTATCTTTCCCACCGTGACCAACATCAATAATTATAGTCTTACCAACTAATTTGTTATTTATTTCTTTTCCATAAACTAAACTTGTTGTTAATAACATTAAACATATTAACAACCACCCAAATTTCTTTTTCATACTAATATTTATTCCAAATAAAAAAGAGATATCACAAAATATCTCAATTTTATTCATTTAACAATTTCTTATCGAAAGTATATTTTACTGAATAGTGAATAGTTGCAGCAGGTGTACACCCATTATGAGGTGAATAAGTATAGAATTCAATATCAACAATCGGATCATTTGGATTATTTCTATAGTATTCATTTAATTTATCAAGTGTACTTTTATGAAGATCACCTAACATATTACCTTGATAATAGAATAATTCAACAGTTGTTCCAGACCTAGTCTTACCAGTTACTTTCATATTATCATCATTATTAGCATTGCTGTGACCAGAACCAAACTGTACTGTCATTTCAAAATCAGAAATATAACATCCTTCTAGTTCTCCAACCCAACCACTATCAAATGAATATACATCATATTTAGCATCTTCAGATAGTTTTCCATCTGGTCCATAAACATAAATAACTGTACTATTATGATTATCAAGGCCAGGTGTATCATTAACAGTAGCTTTCAACAAACCAACGCCCATTTTCTTAGCAGTTATAGTATATACTGCAGTACCATTTGAAATAGTAGGACCACTAATAGTTGCATTACCATTTTTACATAAGCCGCCGCCAGAACAAACTAAATTAAAACTCGTCGGATAAGTTTCTTCTTTATCTGTAGAAGTAATAGTTACAGTAATGGTCTCAGTAGCACCATCAGTTCTTGGAAGCATTCCTTCATCTTTACCAGAATTATTTTTATATGAAATCGTAAATTTTGGTTCTGTTGGAGGTGTATTATCCCAATGGGCATATATCGTAACATCATTTGTAACATTATGTACAGTATGTTCATTTACTTTAGTTCCACCATTACGGTCAGTATACCATCCTGCAAAAGTATAACCAGTTCTTGATGTTGTAGGTAACTGACCATATTCTTTAGTATATATTATTTCTTTCGATGTAGGATTTACAGCAGCACCTTGATTAACATCATAATGCAAAGTATATTTCTTAGGTGACCATTGAGCAGTTATCGTTGTATTTTCATAACCCATCGTAAATACACGATCTTCTAGTTTACTAGCTTCGCCTTCTACTTTCCACCCAGTAAAGTCATAACCAACTCTAGTTGGATCAGGAATATCTTTTGTTTCTTCATATTCCAATTTAAAAGTTTGTTTTTCCGTTGAACTTTCCCAAGTTCCTTGTGCAGGATCTACAGTTAAAGTACTAACATGTTTAACCCAATTAGCATATACATAATAATCTTCATCAGTAGCAATAACTGTATCTTTTGTAACTACTTCATCATCAACATTTGTCCATTCAACAAAGTCATAACCTTTTTTAGATGGGAATAATAAATCCCCAGCTGGTTTTCGATAATAAACATATTTAAAACCTAACTGTTCTTCACCATCCATATAAATTAATTTAATCATACGATTAATATTAACTTTACAAGTTAAAGGAATTATTTTAATATCTTCATCCCAATTTTCTTTCACTTTTAAGCTAGCTGCTAACATTTTAACTTCTTCTATTGTATATTTTTCTGTCTCTTCAATTTCATTATCTGTTAGTAAAAGCACCTTATTAACAGCATTAACAAAATCCTTATTAAAGTTCAAATTAAATACGATTAATAATAAGACGGGAATTACTAAAAGAATTGGGAAATATTTTATTATTTTATTCTTATCCATAACTACACCCCCCAATTAAATCCTTTGAACCTTTTTATACTTTTTATAAGCTTTAAAGATTATTACTTCCAAAATTATCAACGCAATTATACTTCCAACAGAAAGAAACGCTCCAGTTAAAGGTAATTCTTCCAAAGAAGCCTTAACTTCTTCAGAACACATAATAACACCTTCAATAGTTGCTTGATAATAATAGGTCTTACCAGATTCTACATTACTATCAATAAATTCTTCATCATTGCATCTAACCTGACCTATTTTTCTATATTCTGTTTCACTTTCTTCACGACGATAAACTATACATAAATCATCTGTATGATTTTTTACATAAAACTTTAATGAAATATCAGTATAACTAGGTTTAACTTCATGTATTTCAGTTGCAATTATTTCTGGAATTTCCTTGGTAATAGCATTTATATCTATCGTAAAGTTTTTAAATATATTAAGTTCATATTCATAATCAATTCCATTTTTATTAACAGTATAAAATACACTTTCAAAATTACATTCGATACCTTCTTCAATAGTTGTTTTATTTAAATCTATCTGATTCATCCATTCTACAAGATAATCTTTATTATATCCTCTAGCTCCACCTACAGAATAAATGATTTCATTAAATAGAAAAGTCATAACTCTTGCTTCTATAGAATCAGTTTCATAATCGCTAGTATAAGAAATTTTATTATCTTCCGTAATATTTAATACATATTCTTTTTCAATAGGTTCTTCTTTTAATGCATCTTCTAGATTAACTTTAATCTTTAAGTTATAACTAGTAGGTTCCTCCTCTTCTGCTGAAATAGGTTCTTTAGTTACTTCATATGTTATCTTAGTAATATCATTTTCTTCTTCTCTATCAAACATATCACCAAATAAATCATAATATTCTGAATCATCAAAAATACTATTTTTATTCATATAATCAACAACATCATCAATAGTTATATCAGCAGCCATAACTACTTTAAAATCAAATAAAATAAAAGTAATAAATAAGAAAATAATAAATCTATAAAACTTCCTCATATCCGTCACCACTATATCATTATACTTTATTAATTTCTATTCTACATTTTATAGTAGCACAATTTAATTTTCAGTTCAATTAACAGTTGTATAAAAAAAAGAGACAAATGTCTCTATTAACCATTATATACTTCTGTACTAACATAGTAATAATTTGTACTATCATCAGTTTTAAATGTGTGTTTAAATGTTACATTATCAGCACTTTTTAATTCATAATAATATGTTGTACTATCTGATGTATGAAGATAATAATTATCATATTGATCATTAGGATTATCTACACCATCTCTTCTATCTGCTAAATAACCCTTATCATATATTTCAATTGTTCCATCTGGATCTAATGTAACTTTTTGAATATCAAACTTTATTTCTAAAGCGCCACTTGGTTGTGTCACCGTATTACCACATACATACGTATCTTCAACTGATACACAACTACGACCGCTTACAGGTACAAAATTATTATTCGTATCTACTTCAAAATTATAAATCTTCTTGGCTACACTAACAAAATCATCTTTTTTTATTTTATAAACAGTACATACTAAAGATGGCAGATTACTACTAGAAGGGTCTAAAATAAATCCATTATCACAAGTACCAAATTCATTTCTATTAAGTGTTTCTGTAGTCATCATTTTTTTATTAACTAAATAATCATATAGTAAAGATAACTTTGTATTATTATCTAATGCTGAAATATTAACACCCTTACTACTATAGAATAAAGTATTGTTATTCACAATAGCATATAGTTCATTAATTGTATCTTGATACATTGAATCTTGTGTAATTTCTTTAGTTTCAGGACTAGATTTTTTAGGCTCCTCTTCTTCTTTTTCACCTAAATATTTAGAAGTTCCATAAAATCCTAATACTATTCCTACTAATAAAAATATAATAAATATAATTATATGTTTAAAAACATTACTTTTACTTTTTGTTTCACTTATATCAGCCATTAATTACCCTTCCATTCTTTTATTATTATAAAAAAAATTATAAAAGATATCAATATTGAATACTAATTATCTTTTTTAAGCTAAGAAAAAAAGCCCAAATAATTGAGCTTTTGAAACACTTGAAATAAATCTTAACGTTTACTGAATTGTGGAGCACGACGAGCTTTTTTAAGACCTGGTTTTTTACGTTCTTTACTTCTTGGATCTCTAGTAACGAATCC
>CANQOH010000011.1 GCA_947625425.1 uncultured Bacilli bacterium | reverse complement strand
ACAAGTATATTATACAAAATTTTTATGAATAATAAAAGACTGTTTTCAAACTTTTTTGTTTGTCAACAGTCTGAGACATTTCAACTTAATGAAATGTCTTTTTTATTATAAATATTTTCTAAAGTTTTTAAAAGAACTACCTGTTTCTAAATCCGTTTCCGCTAATTCCTTAAATAATTCTTTTTGTTTACGATCAAGTTTATCCGGAATAATAACATCTAAAACAACATACATATCGCCTTTTTTATTACGGGTTGGATCTTTAACTCCTTTACCACGTAATCTTAATTGATCACCTGGTTGACTTCCAGCATCTATATCTAAGATAACTGTTCCATCAATTGTTGGAACTTCTTTTTTACATCCTAATACAGCTTCAGTAATTGTTAAAGGTACATCAACATAAATATCATTTTCTTTTCTTTCAAATAATTGATGATCTTTAACGACAAATTCAATATAAATATCTCCGTTTGGTCCTCCATTATATCCTGCTGCGCCTTTACCAGTTATTCTTAATTGATGACCAGTATCAACACCTTCAGGAACGGTAATTTCAATTTCTTTATTCTTAACAACATGACCTGTTCCACCACATTTTTTACAAATGTTTTTAAATGTTTTACCTCTACCACCACAATCTGGGCAAGTACTTTCTGATTGGAAAACCCCAAACATTGTTCTTTGTTGTGTAACTACACGACCACGGCCACCACATGTATGACATGTTTCTTCACCGCTACCGCCTTTACCATCACAATCATCACATTCTGAATCTAAATCAATACTAATTGTTTTCTTACAACCAAATACTGCTTCTTCAAAAGTTAAATTAACTTTAACTAAAGAATCTCTTCCTTTAGCTGGACGATTACTTCTGCCTCTACCACGGCTTCCACCAAACATACTGCCACCAAATAAATCATCAAAAATACTTGATAGATCGATATCGTCAGCTGAGAATCCACCAAATCCTCCACCAAAGCCACCTTGGGCAGCTCCGCTAGTAAATGCTTCATGTCCTAATTGATCATATTGTCTTCTCTTATCAGGATCAGATAAAACAGCATAAGCTTCACCAATTTCCTTAAACTTAGCTTCAGCTCCTGGTTCTTTATTTATATCAGGGTGATACTTCTTGGCCATTTTTCTAAAAGCACTTTTAATCTCATCTGCTGAAGCATCTTTAGAAACCCCTAAAGTTTCATAATAATCTTTACTGCTAGCCATTATTTCACCTCACCCTCATATATTTCTCTAAACTTATCTAATAAAGAATCAAAATACTTAATTGCTTCTTCATAAACATTCTTATCTTCTAAATCAACACCTAATATTTTAAACGCTTCACTTGGCCATTTATCAGAACCACATTTCAAGAACTTCATGTAATTATTAAGCATTTCTTTATCACCTTCAAGAATTTTAGAAGCTACTAATGAAGCCACACTTATACAAATTGCATAACTATATAGATAAAAATGCATATAATAATGACTTCTAGTTATCCATTTATTTTTAGCATACTTATCTAATTTAACTGCAGGTCCATAATATTTCTTCAAAGAAGATCTAGTCTTACTATCCATAAATTCCTTAGTAATAGCTCCACCTTTATGAACCAAATTATACATTTCTTGTTCTAATTTACCTTCTCTAACCGCTCCAAATAAATTAGATGTAATAACGTCTAAGATATTAGCCACACCAGCTAACTTCTCTTCCTTATTTTTACCATTATTAACTAAATAACTAGAAAGTAAACACTCATTAGTTAAAGATGCTACTTCTGCCACTAAATTAGCTACAAAACGATATTGATAAGGATTATTTTCATTTTCAAATTGATGGTGAACATTATGACCACACTCATGAGCAATTGTTGAAACCGAATCCAAAGTTCCATTAAAACTTAATAGGATACGTGAATCTTGTTTAATAGATGAAGCTGAATATCCTCCACTGCATTTGCCTTTATATTGACAATAATCAATATAATGATTAGTAATAATCTTTTCATACTTATCACTATATTCTTTTCCTAAAGGTTTAATTGCTTCTCTAACTAAATCTTGAGCTTCCTCTATTGTATATTCCTTATCAGAAGATGCTAATTCTAGATTCATATCATACATTCTTAATTTATCAAAACCTAAAACATCTCTTTTTAATTCATAATACTTATGTAATGAATCTAAATGTTCTTCTGTAGTTTTAACTAAAGTTTTAAAAACCTTATCATTTAAATTTAAACCAAATAACTTTTGTTCCCATGAATCTTTAAACTTATATATCTTTGCTAATTTATCATTTAATTGAACATAACTATTTAAATAATAAGCATTACTACTACTATATTGTTCTAGTTTCTTATTAAATAAATTATATACTTTCTTTCTAATTGCCTCATCTTTATTCTTGGTAAGTAATCGATAATTAGTAGTAGCAATAACTACATTCTCCCCATCTACTTTAACTTTACCATAATCATGTTCATTATTAAGTAAATTAGATGACATATCATCAAAATGATTAGTCGCAGTTGTAAGTTCATTAACAATCACTTCTTCACTTTCTGGTAAGACATGTTCTTTATTACGATATATCTTATCAAGTAAAGCTCTGTATTCTAATAATTCATTACAATTCTTAAATAAAGCTTCATAGTCATCACTACTTAATTTAAGTAATTCTGGTTCAAAGAAACAAGTATTATTAGTTAAAATTGCCCCTAATTGTTCAGCTTTATTTTTACGAATAATATTTTCTTCTTTACCTAATTCTTCATCATCTTTTAAAAATGCATAAACATATAGATCTTCAAAGTATCCTAATGCTTCATATTGTTTTTGTAAAAATTCATATAACTTATGCGCATCATTTGTACAACCTACATAACTAGCAAGTTCATCAATTAAAACTTTATCTTTTTCATAAGTTTCTTCAAATTCTTCTTCATTTCTAAAGAAGGGAGTTAAATCCCATTTATATTTTTCTGGTACCTCATTACGGTTATTATACTTTTGCATGACTTCCTCCTCTATTAGAGCTAAAAGTTCTAGTCTCCTAGAACTTTTACTAATACATTATTATTTTTCTTCGTAACTAGCTTCTTGAACATTATCATGTTTATCATCGTCATCATCTTTACTTGATGAGTCATTATCAGCTTCACGATTCTTAGCAGCTTCTTCATAAACTTTAGTAGCTAAAGCCATATCTTTTTCTTGTAATTCATCTTTTAATTTCTTAATTTCATCAATGTCATCATCTTCCATTGCTTTTCTTAAGTCTTTAATCTTATCTTCAGCTTCTTCTTTATCTTTAGAATCTATTTTATCTCCTAAATCTTTAATCGCTTTTTCTGTTTGGAAGATTAATGAATCAGCATCATTCTTAACTTCTACTTCTTCTTTACGTTTTTCATCAGCTTCTTTATTAGCTTCTGCCTCTTTCATCATCTTATCTATTTCTTCATCAGTTAAATTAGTACTTGAAGTAATTGTAATTGCTTGTTCTTTACCTGTACCTAAATCTTTAGCCGATACATTAACAATACCATTAGCATCAATATCAAATTTAACTTCGATTTGTGGAACACCTCTTGGTGCTGGAGGAATATCACCTAATTGGAATCTTCCTAAAGTCTTATTATCTTGAACCATAGGTCTTTCACCTTGTAAGATATGAATATCTACGGCTGGTTGATTATCAGCTGCTGTACTAAATACTTGACTCTTACTTGCTGGAATTGTTGTATTACGTGGAATTAATACTGTCATAACATTACCTAATGTTTCAATACCTAATGATAATGGCGTTACATCAAGTAATACTAAGTCATTAACTTCACCAGTTAATACACCACCTTGAATAGCCGCACCAATTGCTACACATTCATCAGGGTTAACTCCTTTAGATGGTTCTTGTCCTAATTCTTTCTTAACTAAATCTTGAATATATGGAATACGTGTAGATCCACCAACTAATAATACTTTATCAATATCTTTAGCTGTTAATTTAGCATCTTTAAGAGCTTTTCTGACTGGATCTAATGTACTTTCAAATAAATCCATATTTAATTCTTCAAATTTAGCTCTTGTTAAAGTTACATCTAAATGTAATGGTCCATCATCATTTTGCGTAATAAATGGAATATTAATTTGTGTACTTGTCATACCAGATAAATCTTTTTTAGCTTTTTCGGCAGCATCTTTAATACGTTGCATAGCCATTTTATCTTTAGATAAGTCAACACCATTTTCTTTCTTAAATTCAGAAACTAAGTAATCCATAATTCTTTGGTCGAAATCATCGCCACCAAGTTTATTATTACCTGAAGTAGATTTAACTTCAAAGACACCATCACCTAAATCAAGAATTGATACATCGAATGTTCCACCACCTAAGTCATAAACTAAGACAGTATGAGCATTTTCTTGTTTATCAATACCATAAGCTAAAGCTGCTGCTGTTGGTTCATTAATAATTCTCTTAACATCTAAACCAGCAATTTTACCAGCATTTTTAGTTGCTTGTCTTTGTGCATCATTAAAGTATGCAGGAACAGTAATAACTGCTTCTTTAACTTTTTCACCAAGATAAGCTTCAGCATCACTCTTTAATTTCATTAAAATCTTTGCACTAATTTCTTCTGGTGTATATTTTTTACCATTAGCTGAAACTTTATCTTTAGTTCCCATTTTTCTTTTAATTGAAGCGATTGTATTATCAACATTTGTAACCGCTTGTCTTTTAGCTGTTTCACCAACTAATTCTTCATCACCTTTAAAAGCGACAACAGATGGAGTTGTTCTATTACCTTCTGGATTAGTAATAACATGTGGTTCTCCACCTTCTAAAACTGCGACACAACTATTTGTTGTACCTAAATCTATACCTATAACTTTTCCCATTATAATTTCATTCCTTTCTCATTTACGGGTTTTAAATTTTTTGCCCATGCAAGTAATCTTGCTTGAGCATCTTTTATTTCAGAATCAATCTGTTTTTGTGTTTTCATTTTTTGCCAAGTTTCTTCTTCCTCATCTTCATAGTAGTAAATCTTACGATTAAGCGTTATTCCACTATCAAGTTCAGATTGTTCAAACCCTTCTGGCAAACTTTCAAATTCATAGTTTTCTTCGAAAGCAACATATGTAGTAGTCATTGTTTCTTTACTAAGACATACAAAGTGCTCATCATCATATTTTTCAACTCGAACTATTGAAGGATGTTCACCAAAAGTTTCAATCCATTCATCATAATCCTTTTCTGGTATAAAATATCTTCCTACACTTCCACTTCGATTATGACCAGCACAACTGGCAATTGTTTCATAGCCCTTTTTATTAAGCTCAATTATTACATCAGCTATTTCTTTATCACAATGAATATAGCCTGGAACACCTTCTACTTTTTCATAAGTATCTAAACTTATATATGTCGTATTATCCATTATTTACTGACCTTTACCATCGCATGACGAATAACTTTGCCTTTGTATGTATAACCTTTTTGTAAAACATCAACAACTGTATTAGGTTCTACATCGGGAGCTTCTTCCATTAAAACAGCTTCCATTGTATTTGGATCAAATGGTTTATTTAAAATATCCATAACTTCTACTTCATAATTTTTTAAAGTATCACTTAAGTTACCATAAATCATTTTAAATCCACTTAGGAATTTACTAACTTCATCTTCTAAATTAGTATCATCCATTTGAATAGCTCTTTCAAAGTTATCAATAATTGGTAATAACTTTTTAATTAATTCTTCACCTTCATACTTTAAAAGATTAGCTTTTTCTTCTTCCATACGACGACGCATATTTTGCATCTCCGCATTAGCTCTTAAATACTTATCTTTTAAAGAATCAATTTCTTCTTGAAGTTTTTTCTTTTCTTCATCATCTTTTTTCTTAAAAAGACCTTTTTTTGTTTCTGTTTTTTCTTGTTGTACCTCTTTTGGCATATCTTCTGTTTTTACTTCTTCAACCTTTTCATTAGGAGTTTCCTTTTTAACTTCCTCTTTTACTTCAGTTTCTAAAGTTTTTTCCTCTGTTGCCATAAGTCATCTCACTCTCTATTAAGAAAATTTATAGTAAGTCTAAAATTACTCACATAAATTATTTATCTCTTTCATTTAATTCTTTATTAATGTATTCCAGTAAACCAACTACTTTGTCATATTCCATTCTCTTAGGTCCGACAATCGCAATTGTTCCTTCTTCACCATTAATATTATATTTACTTTTAACTACTGTGACATTTGGATCAAATTCTGAATTCTCCCCAATATATACATTGACTCCATCGCCTGTTTCTTCGATTTTTCTAACTAAAGATTCATCTTCAAACTTATTTACAATTCTTTTAATTTCATCTATGTTATTATATTCTGGTTGTTTTAAAATATTAGTTTTTCCACTAAAGAAGACATTCGTACTATTCTTTGTAAAATCATTAAATGCATCATAGAATATCTCATAAACCGTTTCATATTGTTTAATTGTTTTACTAATAACTGGTTTAACTTCAAATTCTAGTCTTTGACTTACTTCACTAATTGGTGTTCCAATTAACATCTTATTAATAATTTCACAAGTCTTAACTAATTCTTCCATAAAAATATTTTGGGGAATTGTAAATTTCTTATTTTCTACTATACCTTTGTTAGTACAAACCAAGGCAATAATTTGATTATTATCAAGTGGAATAATACTCACTTGTTGTAAAGTATTATCACTTGAATTCTTACCTAAAACCACACTTGTATAATTAGTAATCTCTGCAATTATTTCCATACACTTATTAATTGCATCACTAACTTGTAAATGTTGATTATGGAAGATTGTTTGTAACTTTAACATATCCTCGCCATTTAATTCTTTAGGTTTCATCAAATTATCAACATAATACTGATAGCCACGTTCTGAAGGAATTCTTCCACTAGATACATGGTTCTTCTCCAAATAACCTAGTTTTTCTAAAGCCGCCATTTCATTTCTAATAGTTGCTGAAGAAAGTTTAAATTTCTTACATAACGCTTTACTACCAACTGGTTTAACGAATTTAATATAAGACTCAACTATTTCTTTTAATAGTTTTTCTTGTCTTTCATCCATTATATCACCACCATTAGCACTCTTAACTCATTAGTGCTAAATAAATTATAGCGATAAAACTAGCACTTGTCAATGATAAAGTGCTAATTTTTTTAATCTATTTAAAGTATCAATTATAAATAAAAAATATTTCTTTAAGATAAAAATTTGTTATAATTAAATTAGAAAAGATGTGATAACATGAAAAAGTCTAAAAAACATCATAAACGTTATCGTTTAAAATCTAGTGTTTCTCGCTTTTTAGTCTATGCTATCTTTTTAATAGGTCTATCGATATATGGTTATAATGGTATTACTAATGCCATCAAACAAATCAATTATCGTGAAACCTATGAATATAAATTAACTAATCTCGGCTACACCATGGAAGATACTACGAAACTAATTGCGATATTAAAACCTGAACGTCTTGAAGAAATCTTAAAAGAAGATGAATATAATGAAGTTTACCACAATATTCTTAATCAAAAATACTTTTTAGATAAAAACTTTGAAGATTATGTTCTTTATCAAGATTCTCATCCCAAAGCAACATATGAAGATATTATTGCGATAGTTAATGTTCATGCTGATAAAGGTTGGTATAACGTTTCATATGATAGCAATGTTGATGATGGCTACTTAGTTTTAGTTAATAAATTTTATCATTTAAATAAAGATTATAAAAGAGTTGATTTAGAAAACGCTAACTTAGCTTATGCTTATGCTGATAACCAAGCTGCTAGTGTTGTCTTAGAACATTTTGAACAAATGCGTAATGATGCCTTAGCCGAATTAAATGTTAAATTAATGATTAATTCATCTTACCGTTCTTACGAAGATCAAGATTATTTATATAACTTAATTAGAAATAGTAAAGGTTTTGAAGTCGCTGATGCTAGAGCTGCTCGTCCTGGTTACTCCGAACATCAAACTGGCTTATCTTTAGATGTTACATCATGGACTCACCCACTAGAAGAAGACTTTAAAGTATCACCCGAATATGAATGGTTAAAAAAGAATTGTCATAAATATGGTTTCATCTTAAGATATCCTGAAGGTAAAGAAAAAATAACTGGTTATAATACTGAAAGCTGGCATTTTAGATATGTTGGTGAAGAAGTAGCAACCCAAATATATAATGAAGGAATAACCTTTGATGAATATTATGCTTATTATATAGAAAAATAAAACACTAGTTTTAAACTAGTGTTTTTCTTTTATTCTTCTTCTGTTTCAGGTGTATATGAAACACTACCACCAGGTGTAACTAAATGTTCTGTATAAATAGATCCATCATAAACTGAAACAATATAATTACTACCTGATCTTGTTACCTTAAAGGCTGGATTAGTAGTTCCATAATATGGATAATCACCTATCTTAATTCCTTCATTACTAATTTTATTACCATAATAATCATAAAGATATAACTCAGAATCACTATTTACTCCAGCAAAATAACTACCATATAATTCAACATATTTAAATAAATCATAAGATACTTGATTACCATTAATATCATAAACAGTATATCTATCATTATTCTTAACTTTATAATAACTTAAACTAGAATTATAACCTCTAATCTTATTATCAAAACCTACTGATTCATTATCATCACCAAATAGAATTTTCCATTTACCTGATGTATTTAAAGCTAAAACATAATCACCTAATTTTTCCATCTTATTATAATTGAAATAATATTGGGTAGTAACATTTTCGCCTTCAATACTTAACATACCATATTTGCCTTTTTTACCTAAAGCAATAATATTTATATTACCTTCATACAATGTTACTTTATTATCATTATTTTCCGTATAAGAACTAACTGTAGTATAGCCATTATCTACTAAAGACTTCTTAGCTTTTAAATCATATAAAATAATATTATTTAGTCCATCGGCGATAAAAACAAACTTTTTATTAATAATTGGAACACGACTAACTCTTTCCATATCTTCCGGTTTAGTCATATCATTATCTTCATAAATTGTATCAGTTGCTAAGAAACAAGAAGTAAAATCATCATCTTTTGAAGCTACTTCATTAGGATTCATACACTTATAAGTACCTAATAATTCTTCTTTTTCTTCATCACCATAGAAGTATAAAGTACCATCAAAATAATTAATATAATCATATTTAGCATTAACTAATGCTTCATTTAAATTAATATATTTTACTTCCGGCGCATTACTACCACTTTCATAAACATAAACTTGAATAACATTATTACTTTCAATATTTACTTCAAAACTTACCTTTGTCTTTACTAATTGACCATCATCATTATAAATAGATGTTTTAACATAATCGCTATTTTTTAAAGTAATATTACCTTCATTAAGTTTATTCTTATCTTTATCTTTAACATATAAAACATCATCTTTAACTAAGAACATATAATCTTTATTAAGTGTAATATAATCATAGCCTTCATCAATTAATGTTGCTTTATAATCATATACTACATAATCACCAGCTATTTTAGCAACGACAAAATTATCATTATAAGTTTTAATTTCTGAACTAGCACTAAAATTACTACTTAAACTCTTATTCTTTTTATCAATTACTTTATAACCTTTATTATATTTAGCAATTAAATTATTTTCGCCATTAATCATTCCTAAGTAATCATATTGTTCTTCAATTACATTAGTAATACCATCTTCTAATTTAATTAAACCATATTTATCATCAGTAGCTACAATGGCATAATTATCATCATAAACTTTAACATCTTTATATTCTTTTAAGACTTTATTATCTTTAATTGAATATAATTTTACGGTTGTATCACTTTCTTCTTTATTATCAACAACATAAACATAATTATCATCAATAATTGGATATCTTTCTTCTTTACTCTTACCTTTTTCATCAAGTAAGACTGGTATATCAAAAGTATCCGCTAAAGAATTAAAACCAACATAACATAATGAAGATGATTTATTTTCACAATCATAACTTCCTATTTCTTCTTCATTATCTCCTAAGAAATATAATTTACCATCTTTATAATAGAAATTATCGGCTAAAACCGTAACTTCCTCAACTGGATTTCCATTATTTGTTTCATCATCTTTATGATTCTTATTTAAAACAACAACTAATAAAACAATTCCGGCAATAATTAAAACTAATATTAAAGCTAAAATAATACTGAATAGAATTTTCTTTTTCTTATCTAAACTATTCCATTTATTTTTTAATTTAGTAAAAATATTTTCTTTAACTGGTTCTAATGTTTCAATTTCTTCGTTATCGGTTGTTTCTTCTTCGTTTTCTTCCTCTTCGATTAAAGCTTCAGCCATTGCAATATTCTTCTCTGCTAGAGCTTCCTCTGCCTCTTCTTCTTTTTCTTTATCTATCTCTTCTTCAAGAATATCTTTATTCTTTTGCGTACGACTAAGTTTTTCTTCAACTTCCTCTTCATTCTCTTCAAGATCTTTTAGTATAGTAATGGGTTTTGTTTTTTCTAAATCTTCATCCATCATTATAATCTACCTTCCTAATCTAAAATGATTATATCATATTTCATTTTAATACAACATATATTTTTATTTCAAATAAAAAAACTCAAAATGAGTTTTTTATAATATCTTAATTAGTATTTCATTCATAACATATATATATTCAGGATTAACATAAATATACTCGCCATCTACAATTAATTCTTCTTCTGCTAAGACTTCTTTTAAATCAAAGACTTCTTGCATATTTACTTCATATTTTCTAAAGAATTCTTTTAAACTAATACCTTCCATTTTTCTAAAACCAAGCATTAATTCATTATACATTTTATCTTCTTTACTTAAGACTTCTTCTTTAAGTAAGAATTCTCCCTTTAAATATTTCGTTAAACTACGTGTATTTTCATATCTAACTCCATGAATATAACCAGCTGCTCCTAAACCAAAACCATAATATTCATTATTATCCCAATAATTTAAATTATGTCTACTCTTCTTACCTTTTAAAGCAAAATTAGATACTTCATAATGTTCATAATTCTTAAGTTCTAACTTTTCACATATATATTCATACATTGAGGCATCTAATTCTTCAGGTATTGGTAATATGCCACTTATTCCTACTTTCGTATTATCTTCAACAATAAGTGAATAAGTACTAATATGATCTGGATTAAGTTTTAATATCTTATCTAAATCCTTTTTCATATCTCTAATTGATTCTTTAGGTATTCCATACATAAAATCAACATTAATATTATCAAAGCCCATCTTACGCATTAATTTCATTTTATTATTAGCATCTTCAAAAGTATGATTTCTTTCCATAAATTGTAGTTTTTTAGGATTAAATGACTCTATTCCAATACTCAATCTATTAACTCTATTCTCTTTTAAAAAAGTTAATAACTCTTCATTTATATCATTTAAATTACATTCAAAAGTAAATTCTAAGTCTGGAGCTAAATTAAAATGATTAACTATTTCAAATAAATACTTTAAATCTTTCATGTCTAAAGCTGATGGCGTTCCGCCTCCAATATACATTGTTTTAATTACTTCACCATCATATTTATCTTTAATTTCTTCTACTAAGGCATTTAAATATTGAACAACCCAAGGTCCATGATATAAAACCTTACAAAAGTCACAATAACTACAAATACTTTTACAAAACGGAATATGAATATAAACACTTTCCATAAAACCACTACCTTATCACTTTTATTATATCAATCATCAAACTTATTTTCTACTTCTATTCCTCATTTAGACAATCTATATTAATCTTTTTGACATCCTTTAATTTAACTAAATTCTCTTCTATTTGTTTTCTTAAATCATCATTATAATTTTCATCATTTTCAATTTTTTCTTTATATTCTAAAATTAAATCCATATTTAATTTATCTTTCTTTTCTAAATACTTTCTAACATAGTAATAAAATAATTCTAAAGTCGCCATCATAATATTATTATCACTAGCTATTTTTAAGTATTCTAAAGCTTTATCTTCATCTTTTAAAACCCCAATAGCTATATTACCATCCATATAAAAATATTTCGCTAAATTATAATAAGCATAATAACATAATGTACGATAATTACTTTCTAAAGCTCTTTGATAAAAATTAAAAGCTTTATCCATATCTTTTACTACCATTCCTTGACGATAATACTCCCCAACTTTATTACAAGCCCAACTTTCTCCTAAAGTAGCTGATTGTAAATAATAATCAAACGCTTCTTTATAATTTTTTTTCTTTTCTTGTAATTTACCTAAATTATTTATTGCATAGGCATAAGAACTAGAAGCTGCTTTCATAATATACTTTTCTGCTTCTTTTTCATCTTTATTTAAAGGATAAACTCCTTCTAAATACATATTACCAATTTGATTACAAGCTGCTACATTACCTAGTTCATAAGACTTAACTAAAAATTCATAACCTTTTTCTAAATCATCATTACTTTTCTTACCTAAAAGCCCTTTAATATACATATTACCAATCATATAATTAGCACCGGCATGATTCATTGAAGCTGCTTTAATTAAATAATTATAAGCTTCTTCATAACGTGGTACGCCTTTAACATAACCATAATATTCATTAGAACCTAATTCAAAATTAGCATAAGCATTCCCCTTATTAGCTAATTCCTTCATTGAATAATCAAAATTAATGCCTTCTCTTAACTTTAAAGATAAATACTCTTGTAAATCTAGTGAACTAATACTTGTATCATTTAATACATTATCAATAACTTCTTTTTTAAGTTCATCTTCATATAAAGGTTGTCTTTTATATAAGACAATATATACTAATAATTCTACTAAAGCTTCATAATAATTATCATCATCAATAAACTCTTTAACTTTTCTTGTTAAATCATCTTTAACAAAGCGATCATTCTTTGCTAAATTATATAACTTATTTGTTAACAACTTAATACTATCATTTTGCTTAATAAAATCTATTTTATTTTCTTTAACATTGTATAATACTCCATCAATAATCTCTACAAGACCAATTATATTATCCGTAAATTCTTCTTTATTCTTTTCATATCTCTTTATTTTATTTAAATAAATTTGTTTATAATCACTACCAATACTACGACAACCTACGCAATAATTATTAACTGTTGTATCATTAATTCCTTCTACTTCAAATAAAATACAAAATAATTCACTTTGTAAAGCTGAAGTCTTATTTTTCGATAACTCTTTAATAATTCTAAACAAATTACCGATACTTAAATGTTCATCATTATTATTTAATCTTATGAATTGCTTTTTCATCTCAATCACCACCTCTATTTTAACATAATATGTGGTTTTTTAAAATGATATAGTATATAAGTGTGGATTATTGTCACTTTATATTTACAAAAGTTAAGCATAAGATTAAATTGAAGGAGGAAAGACTATGAAAAAATTCTGGTCAAATTATAAGCAAACTATTATACTTTTAGCATCTTTAATAATTGGTGCTATCGTCGGTTTAATATTCAAAGAAAAAACGGAGGTTTTAAAACCATTTGGTGATTTATTTATGAACTTAATGTTCGTAATAATCATTCCATTAATCTTCTTAACTATTACTACTTCTATTGCTAAAATCAATGAACCAAAAAGATTAAGTAAAGTAATTGTTTCAATCTTTGGTGTCTTCATTGTTACATCATTAGTGGCTGTTACAATTGGCTTAATATCTACATATTCTATTAAACTTGTTAATCCTAGTGATTCAGCAGCTATTATGGAAACTTTAGGTAGTGGTGAATCTGAAGATGTTGAATTAAATATTTTAGAAAGGACAGTTCAAGCTATCAGTGTTAGCGATTTTAAAGATATTTTATCTAAAGATAATATCATCGCTTTAGTTGTTGTTTCTATCTTAGTTGGTCTAGCTATTAGTAAACTTGGTGATGAAGCTAAACCATTTAAAGATGTCCTAGAAGCTGCTAATAAAGTCGTTTTAAAATTTGTTGATTTCGTCTTTATTTATGCCCCTATTGGTTTAGGTTGCTACTTTGCTTCTCTAATTGGTACCTTTGGTGCTTCAATCGCTGTTGGTTATGCTAAAACCTTTGTTGTTTACACTGTTGTTTCTATTTTATTCTACTTTGTTGTTTATTCCTTATATGCTTTTATAGCTGGTGGTAAACAAGGTTTCATTACTTTCTGGAAAAATGTTTTCCCAGCTACAGCTACATCTATTTCAACTTGTTCATCAGCTGCCTCTATTCCTGCTAACATCAAATGTTCAAAAGCGATGGGTGTATCTGATGATATTGCTGAAACGATAATTCCTCTTGGAACTAGTTTCCATAAAGATGGATCAATTATTGGTAGTGTATTTAAAATTATGTTCTTAGTTTACTTGTTCGGCACAGAACCAAGTATTTTAAAAGTCGTTGGTGTTGCTTTAATTGCTAACTTATTAGTTACAGCTGTACCTGTTGGTGGTGGTACTATATCCGAAACAATGATTATCACCATGATGGGATTCCCATTAACAGCCCTACCAATCTTAACTATTATTGCAACTATAATTGACCCACCAGCTACGATGTTAAATGTTGTTGGTGATACCTCATCATCAATGTTAGTTGCTCGTATTATCGATGGTAAAAACTGGCTTAAAGAAAAAACAAGTTCTAAGAAAAAATTAAAAAAGGCTTAATAAGCCTTTTTTATTGCCCTAAATTATTAAAAATCTAAGACTTCTGGACTATAAAGTTTACGATATAACTCTGATTCCTTCATTAATTCATCATGTCTACCATAACTCAATACTTTACCATCATCAATAACATAGATTAAATCAGCATCCATAATAGTAGAGAGTCTATGAGCAACTATTATGATGGTATGTGTTTTAACTAAATCATCAATGGTTTTCTTAATATATTCTTGCGATTCATTATCTAAAGCTGAAGTCGCTTCATCAAATAAGATAACCTTTGTATTTTTAAGCAATGTTCTGGCAATCGCAATTCTTTGCTTTTGGCCACCCGATAAATTAACTCCGCCTTCCCCAATAATCGTATTATAACCATTAGGTAAAGACATAATATAATCATCTATATAAGCTTTCTTACAAACATTTCTTATTTCATCTAAAGTAACATCTTCCCTAACTACTTTAAAATTATCTAAAATAGATGAATTAAACAAATAAGGACTTTGTCTAATAACTGAAATACTATCTCTTAAAGCATCTTCACTTAATTGCTTAATATCTAATCCATTTACTAATATTTTACCTTCTGTTGCATCAAAATATCTCAACAGTAAATTAAATAATGTTGATTTACCTTGACCAGACTTACCAACAATCGCAATTTTCTTATTAGGTTCTAACTTCATATCTAAACCTTTTAAGATATACTCTTCATCATCTCGATATTTAAAACAAACATCTTTAAACTCAATTCTAACTTTTTTATCATTAACTTTCTTCTTACCAAATTTTTCATCTTCATATAACTTATTATCTAAAATTTCATCTATTCTTTTTAAAGATACCGTAACTTTATTATAAGATACCCCAAATTCTGATAAAGATTCAACAACATCATCTATTCGCCAAATATATTTTTCAATTAAAATAAATGATGCTAAAGCAATTGTACCTGTATAAACTGAAATACCTAAAGTAAGTAAGATAATAAACTGAATAACAAAATAACATAGATTATTTAAAGCATAATAGAATGTTTCATCTACCCCTATCTTTCTTTGTTTTTTAAATAAACTTTCTACATTAACATATACTCTTCTATTAATATTATCTTTAATACCTAAAGCTTTTATTTCTCTTATACCTGTAATATTCTGCGTAGCTACTTTTATAAATTCATCAGAATCTTTCTTAATAGCTTCCTGAACCTTTTTAATCTTTGGATAATATATATTAGATAAAATAAACATTACAATACATAATACTAATAATTCTAATCCAACATATATTGATACCGTAAATGATATTCCTACGATAATAATCGCTATTACTAAACGACAAGTTAACTTAATTAACTTATTAAGTAATTCCAATACTCTATCAGGATCCGTATACATACGATTTATAAATTCTCCAACCCCTATTTCTTCAAAAGCAATAGCTGGCATATTAGAGACCTTAACGTATAAATCCTTACTAACATTCTCCATAAATTTCTTTTCTAGATAATTATAGATTAAATCTGTAGGTATTTGAACAATAACCCACATAAAGATGATTAAACCACTCCAACACATTAAATATTTAACAAAGTCATAATTATTACCTGTTGCTAAAGCTTGAAAAGCATTAGCCCATACAAACGCATTAATCAGTGGTTCAAAATATTTGGCAATAGTTAATACTATATAAAGAGTTAATTTAAGTTTATCATTTTTAAAATATCGAAATAATATTTTAAAATATTTTAAACTTTTCATAATTCTCCTCCATTAAAAAATAACTATTGCATAATAGTTATAAAAGTTTTTTCTCTAAAATTCGTGAGAAAATGCTCTTACAAATCTATTACCCATTCTAATTATTAAATTTTTCATTTGAATTTTATTGCTCATTTTCTCACTCCTCTCTTTAAAATTCAACCTAAATATAACACCAACTAAAAAAGATGTCAACTATAATTGGTTGACATCTATTAATAATTCTTAATTAGAATACTCTTCTACTTTATTACTATATTCAGTTAATATATCATTATAATCTTTATTCTTTGTTAATTCTAAATTATTATAAGCATGATCATAATCAATAATAATTTGTTCAATTTGTGTATAAACATTTAATTTATCGCTATCACTTAAACTATCAATATCTTTTTCTATCTTAGCAATATCATTCTTTAAAAGACCAATAACATTACTATTAATACGATCTACATATATTCTTGTTTTATTATAAATAATACTCGTACTTGGTATTTGATTAAGAGCATAATAAGCTTTATTATAATCTTTAGTATTATATAAATCGATAGCTTCATAGAATACTCTAGATGTATTATAATTATCATCCATATCTTGAACTATTTCATTATAACTATCATCTTCTAAAGCTCTAATATAAATATCATCATCTCTAAATAATGCATATTCATATAAACCTCTAAATAATTCTTTATATCTTGTTGTTTCCGAATTAAATTCTGCTTGCGATACATATTCCGTATCATAATATTCTTTTAACCATTCATCACTTTGTTTTTTAACTTTATTATGTATTTCATCTATAACATCTTCATCATCTTTAACTTCTTCTAATAAATTAGATATATCTTCTGTTTTACCTGTACCATAATAAGTTTGTAATGCTTGATTTAAACGTTCTTCAATATTTCCAGTATTTTTATTCGAATCTACTAAAGCTTTAACCGCAAAACCAATAGCCACAACTAATACTACAACAATTAAAGCTGTCGCTAATAATACTTTAGTTCTTTTATTAACACTTTCCTTTGTTTCTAAAGAAGTAATTTCTTTTGGTTCAGCTACCTTAACCTCTTCCTTAACTTCTTCTTTAGCTTCTTCATTAACTGTTTCAATTTGTTTATTAATATCATTTAATAAAGAAAATTCATTATTATCTTCAATTGGTTTAATAGTTCTCGTTTTTTCTAATGAAACATCTTCTTTATCAAACTTTTCAGCTAAAGAATTTAACATATCATTATCTTTTTCTTCTAATACAGGTGCTTTACTAGCTGATTTTAAAACAGGAAGCTCAACTAATTCTTCTTCCCTATTATTTACTTTAGGTTTTCCAATACTACTACCACAAAATGGACAAATAGTACTAGTTTCTTTCACTTCCATACCACACTTTAGACATTTCATCTAACCACGCCCTTATTATATTTAATATCATACCATAAAATTAAAATAAAGTTTATATATTTTGTTAATTTTTTAAACTTTATTTACTTTTTAGTGATATAATTTAAGAGAGCCTACAGACGTTCTCAAATGAATAGTCTTTTTTTTATTTGGTAAGGGAGGTAGTAAAAAATGGCTAAGTATGTTTTCGTAACAGGTGGCGTTGTATCTGGCCTTGGTAAAGGGATTACAGCATCATCTATTGCATTATTATTAAAAAGTCGTGGATATAAAGTATTCATGCAAAAATTTGATCCATATATAAACGTTGATCCTGGAACTATGTCACCCTATCAACATGGTGAAGTTTTTGTTACCGCTGATGGATCAGAAACTGATTTAGACTTAGGTCACTATGAACGCTATATCGATGAAGAACTTAACTACACATCAAATATGACAATGGGTAAAGTTTTCGCATCTGTTATTGAAAAAGAGCGTCGTGGTGACTTTTTAGGTGGAACTGTTCAAATAGTTCCGCATGTAACTAATGAAATTAAAGCTCGTATTTATGAAGCTGCTCATACTTCTAATGCTGATATTATTATCACTGAAATTGGTGGTACAATTGGTGATATTGAATCTCAATCATTCTTAGAAGCTTTAAGACAAATGCGTTTAGAAGAAGGAATCGAAAATACTCTATTTGTTCACACCACATTAGTCCCAGAAATATATGGTAGTGGTGAACTTAAAACTAAACCTACACAACATTCCGTAATTGAAATGCGTGGTTTAGGATTACAACCAGATATTATCGTTTGTCGTACCCCTATTATGTTAGATGACGATTTAAAAAAGAAAATATCTATGTTCTGTAGTATTCCTCCAACAAGTGTTATTTCATCTCCAGATGTTACTAATGTTTATCGTATTCCTCTAGTTTATCATGAACAAGGTATTGATGAAATTATCTTAAATCATTTTAAATTAGAAGTTGGTGACATCAATATTAAAGATTGGGAAAAACTAGTTAAAACAACTGATCATCTAAAAGATGAAATCGAGATCGCATTAGTTGGTAAATATGTTGAATTACATGATGCCTATATCTCTGTTGTTGAATCACTAAAACATGCTGGTTACCCTATTGGGGTTAAAGTGAATATTAATTGGGTAGATAGTGAATCTCTAGAAGATTCTAATTGTGATTTAAGTAAAGTCTTTAAAAACTCTAAAGGTATTATCGTACCAGGTGGCTTTGGTTCTCGTGGTATTGAAGGAATGATTAAAGCGGCTGAATATGCCAGAACTAATAATATTCCATACTTAGGTTTATGTTTAGGTATGCAAGTTGCAACTATTGAGTTTGCTCGTAATGTATGTCATCTAGAAGACGCTAACTCAACTGAATTTGATCCATTATGTAAAAATCCAATCATCGACTTAATGGCTGATCAAAAACAAGTAATTAACATGGGTGGTACTCTTCGTTTAGGTAATTATGAATGTGCTATTAAAAAAGATACATTAGCATATAATGATTATAAAACTGATATGATCTTAGAAAGACATCGTCATCGTTATGAATTTAATAATAAGTATCGTGAATTATTAGAAGAAAATGGTTTGGTCTTCTCAGGTATTAATCCTAAAGCTAATTTAGTTGAAATCATTGAATTACCATCACATGTTCACTACATAGCTTGCCAATTCCATCCCGAATTTAAATCACGTCCAAATCGTCCACATCCATTATTTAAAACATTTATTGAAGTGGCAGCTAACAAAAAGAAGAAATAAACAAAAATTTCTTCTTTTTTATATACAAGGATATGGACAATCTTCACATTTTCTAAGATCTTTTTTCTTAAGTAGTTTTAAACTAGAACCTTGATTTAAAATAACTGGTTTAACATCACCTGAAGCTAACTCTGGATTTATATCTACTCCATTATTCATAATAGTAAGATGATTTTTAACAATTTCCCAACCTCTTTTACTCATAATATGAACAGGTATTTTAACACCTACTTGAGCGAGAGCTATTGGTTCAACTAATTCTCTAACATATTTAGAAGCACATGACCATATGACATCAGCATTACTACTCATAATCTTGGCTGTTTTTTCATCAATCCCCGTTGAGCATAAACCAAACTTATATATAACAATATCATCATTTTCTAACTTTTTAATTTCTTCTAATAAATAATTATCAGCTGCCGCGAGAGTTACAGCAATTCTTTTGTAACCCATAGCAATAGCTTTTTTGACACCAGCTAACATATCAATCTGTGCAGTATAAGGAAAGACTAATTTAATATTTTCCTTCTCAGCAGTTGTTGCTAATTCTTTAGAAGGACTTGTATAAAATAAACCAGTCATTCTTTTAACAGCTCCTTGAGTATTTGTATCATTAGTAGTAATAATTGTTCCTAAATTATTCGAAACAATTACTGCTGCATCGATTAAATGAGATTTAAAAGCTGATGAGATGGTTTCAGAAGCGCCAAATAAAACATTAACTTCACAAGAATTTAGTGGACGATTAGTGGCGAAATACCCACCTTTAATTACCACTTCATTAATTAATTGTTTCATTAATTCCTGTTGATGAGCTTTATCTCCTTCTTCTATTGCTTTTATTAGCGACATAGCTTGATCTTTACCTACCTCATTAAGGAGTTTAATCATTAAAGGACAGTATTTAATAGGAACTTCAGTAGCTAGAACAGCTTGTAATTGATTATTAATTCTTTGCAATAAAATATAACTACCAAACATTCTTGTAATATGCATTTCACGTCGCTCATAAAAACTTCTTATTCCTTCATTTAACAACTCAACACAGTTATAATTCAAATAATTAGTATAAATATTTAGATGGTCATTATCAATAAAAGCTTTTAATACTTTAAAGTTATCTGATAAGTTACAAGCATAATAATTATTTTTTAGAAGATCTAATAAATATGGAATAAGGCCTTCATTCTGCCATTCACTATATTTTTCTAAATCAACATTTAAATTCTTAAAATATTTAGTTAGATTGGACTTTTTTATTCTAATTTGATATTTATAAACTGGACCTTCTTTAGAATAATATTTTTGATAACTATATTCAGGATTATAATTTACCTCGTAATTGCTTTTAACTTCATATAGTTTTAAGCCATCAACTTCTTCATTTGAATCACTATGTAAATAATAAGCATTTACCTCCTCTTCTTTCTTTTTTAAAAAAGCAAAATAATTTTGTTCATCTTCTAAATGATAAGTAATAAAATCTCTTTGAGCTTTAGAACAAGCTTCAGAATAAGTAAAGTCCATTTCTTGGTATAAATCTTCTAAAGTACCTAATCGTGAATCATATGATGGAATAATAGTACAAAAGCTAATATCATTATAATCACGAATATCTGAATCACTATACCCTAAACGTTTAAAGACATCGATAGCACTAGGACCAAATCCAAATTGCCAGAAATCAATTACTAAAGCCTCATTAATTTTATAAGTATAACTACCATCTTTTTTGACATATCCTTTCTTAGTTTTTAAAACATATTTTAAACCGGCATGACTTGCCATATAAATCCTCCTCTAATAAATAAAAGAAATGCATCTCTTACTAATTGCATTATATAAAACTTTATGATATAAGAAAAATATATATTATTTATATTATATATAAGGAGAGTTTATATATGAATATTAATTATGAAGCTTATAAAGTATTTTATGAAGTAGCTCAAAATGGTAGTATTTCTTCGGCAGCTTTGAAAATGCACATTTCCCAACCAGCTGTCACATGGCAGATTAAAGCTTTAGAAGAAGCATTAGATGTTACTTTATTTATTCGTACTAAAAAAGGTGTAACACTAACTCCCGAAGGAAAGATATTATCTGAATATATAAGTAAAGGAATTGAATCTTTTACAAATGGTGAACATATGTTAACTAATATTAAGAACTTAGATTATGGTTCAATTTCAATTGGTGCAAGTACAACAGTAAGCAAATATGTCTTAATGCCCTATTTAGAAATATTTCATGAGAAATATCCTAATATTGAGATAAATATCATAAATAATTTAACAGAAAATCTAATTAAAGATTTACGAAATGGTAACCTAGATATGTTACTTTTAAATTTACCAATGAATGAAGCTAAAGATTTAAAAATTGAGAAAGTACAAGATGTTCAAGATATATTTGTTGGCAACAAAAAATACTTTGATTTAACTAAAGGTCATTTAAAATTAGAAGACTTAAATAACTATCCTTTATTATTCCAAAAAAATCCATCAAATACACGAAACTATTTAGATAATTATTTAAAAGATAATAATGTTCAATTAGTTCCTAAAACAGAAATTGTTAGTTATAATTTAATAATGGATTTTGTTAAAAGTGGCTTTGGAATTGGGTATGCAACCAAAGAATTTATTAAAGAAGATTTAAATAAAACTTTGTTTGAAATAAAAGTTGAACCTAAAGTCCCTAAAAGATATATTGGCATTGTAACTTTGAATAAAACGATTCCCAATTATAGTGTAAGAAAATTAATAGCTTTAATGTTAAATAATCATAAATAACTAAATTTTGTAAATACTAGAAGTAATGAGGTATCTTATGAAAAAATACTTATTACTTCTTTTTTATTTGTTCTTAGCTTCCCTAAATTTAAATCTTATCTTAAAGCCATTAAACTTAGTAAGTGGTGGTACACAAGGTCTAGCATTAATTTTAAATTATATAACTCATCTAAGTCCTTCACTATTAATTTTAATTATTAATCTAATTGCCATTATTATTAGTTTCTTTTTCTTAACTAAAGACCATACTAAAAGTGCCTTAATATCAACATTTATCTATCCTTTATTTATTAAAATAACTAGTTATATTCCTAACATATCTATAACAAATAACTATTACATAATAATCATATCAGGACTTATCTATGGTTTTACCTGTGGTATGATTTATAAACTAGGTTTCTCATCTGGAGGTATTACTATTTTTAATTTATTAATTAATAAATATTTAAAAATAAAACTATCAGTCATTAATTTTATTACTAACTTTATAATTATTTTATTAGGTTATCTATTATTAGGTATAAATAAAACCATCTCTTCTCTACTTCTTATCTTAACAGGAAGTATTATCATAAATATAATTTTAAACACGAAAAAAGAAGTTACTGTGAAGTAACCTCTTTTTCTCCTTCTGTATGTACTTGAATATTAAATGTTATTTCTTGACTTTCATCATCAGAGAAAATATCCCCTGTAAAATCATTAGTTGAATTTTTAAGTTTGAAATAAATTTCTTTTCTCAAATTAGTGCTTTCAGTATACTGCCATGCTCCACTATTATAAGCCGCATTAGCACAAGCTTCATTTTTAGAACATTCTTCAGATGTTAAATTTCTACTATTTAATACTTCATTATATTTCTGTTTAGCATAAGCAGCATCTTTTACTAAAGCCTCATAGAATTTTTGAGCATAATCATCAACATTAATAAATCTTATATGTTCAAGTTTTTTTGCTGTTTCAGCAAACCTACCATGTTTATAATCATCGATAGTTGAATACTTATTATCAGAAATTCTACTAATTGCCATATCATCAGTTTTATAATTACTAATATTGTCAGTACCTGCACTATCATTGTCTAACTCTTTATTAATTGTATAATTCTTTGGATGAATATTACTTGCATATTCTACAAATCCATCATCATAACCTTTATAGCCCATCATTTCATATGAGAACCATTTTAAAGCATAAGAATCAGGTCTTCCAAAAGGATTATTAGGTTGATACCAGTGAACAACATTAATTCCTTCACCACCATATTTATTATCGCCTCTTGATGAATAACTATAAACACCTGGATAAATCATAATTTGATTATTAATTAAATCATCAATATTATTTAAATTCATACTTTCCCACTCTTTGGCAGATCTTTGATTAAAGCCGCTTACTAATCGACCACGATATTTAGTCGTATCAGAAGTATATTTATCAATATTTGGATAGCTAACTTGAATACCAATATATGACTGTTCTTCTGGAGTTAACTTTAAGAATGCCTGTGCTTCAATATAATCAACTACATATATAGATTCATACATCTTACTATAGAAATCTTTAATCTTAGTTTTACTACTAATTCTATCTGGATCTAAATTAGTTGCAATACTATTTATAACATTGGTATCATTTTTATCGTATTTGATAGATAAATTCATAACAACACCTAAACCGAATTTCTGCATTAAGAATTCATCAGCGTAATCTTCACCACCAGCATCAAATCTTCGTCCATAGTTTTTCAAGAATAAACGTCCATCAAAATAGTGAGCAGATTCATGAGACCACGTTGCCCAAGTTGGATGTCCAGAATCGATTTTACCATCATTCTTAATATCACTATCCATGAAACCTGCGACATTCCACTCAATCCTATCGCCCCAGTTACCAGCATTAACACCATATTGAGCTGGCCAAAGGTTAACTACTTCATCGAAATTTTTATGGAATGGTTCTGTTGTTGATTGTGGATAATTGAAAGTTGAACCACCATTTAGATTTTTAGTAGTTCTCTTATCAATTTGGAATAAATGAATATCGTTAAATATCTTATTTTCTCCAATAATTGCATAAGTTGTATTATAATACGAAGATATTCGTTCAACATAAACATTCATTTTTTTCTTAAAGTTAGCTAACTGTGTAGGATCATTAGGATCACTCATATAAACTCTTTGTGCGCCTATTGTAAATTGAGCAGGTGCAGAAATAATATAAGCAGCATCTGGGGGAAGAGTTAATATTGGTAGAACATAATTATGTACTTTATAATCATTACCTTTACGATTAGCATCCTCTGTACTTAGATGATCCCACAATGTATACATAACATCATCTTTATGACCTTCTACTGGT
The DNA here is from genome assembly GCA_947625425.1 of uncultured Bacilli bacterium. The sequence continues at coordinate 8,774 of CANQOH010000011.1, read as the reverse complement.
ATTTCTACTAAAATACCTTTAAATTGCTTAGCAACCCAATCATCCATATTTTCATTAGTCAAATGTGTAACTACATATTCTAAGAAACTAGATACATTTGTTAAATTAGTATATTTTCCAACAGTTTCATTATATGTAATATTAGTTCTATCTGTATTAAAATTAGTTCCACTATAATCACCAAATAGCAATTCTACTATTCTAGCAGATGTTAAATCTTTATCAAATCCTTGCATATCGAAGAAGACAAAATCATATAGTTTCATACCATCAACATCAATATCATAGAATCTTCTAAAGTAATTATATGTATATAATGCTTTTTCAATTTTCTTATCTTTCTTAACTTCTCTTTCAATATAGTTGTTAATAGAATTATCGTTATTTGTATTAGTATAATCACTATTAGATAAGTATTTTAAAACAAATTCTTTTAATTCTTTTTTAGTTACATCATTATAGAAATCACGATAAATTCTACTATCATCATTAGCTGTTAAAATATCTAAGTTATTCGTATAATCTAAACCTTTTAAGTAATTAGTTAAGTTATTTACTACTTGTGAATTAGAATCAATAACATAATGATTATAGCTATAATCAATATTTAAGCCATTAATCTTATAAGTAGCAACCATATCATATGTCTTATCATAAGTTACATTATATTCTGTAGTATCACCATTTTTAAATATAACTTTAACTTTACTTATCTTCTTAGGATTATCAGTAGTTAAATAAGTTACTAAACTTCCATTACTATCAACTGGAACTAGATGTACTATTTCTTCTTTTAATAATAAATCATCGGTAACATTTTTAGCTTCACCAATTATCTTATCACTATCATAGAATGGAGTTAATTTAGATAAATTTTCATATAAAGTTTCTTTATTTTCATCATAATCATCATTTGTTGTATCACTAAGAGCTGAAACTTTTTCAAATTGGAACATTGGTGCATTATCATAAGAAACACCATCTAATAACCATATTTCTTCATTAAATTGTGCTGATTCTTTAAATAAATTAGCATTAATTTGTTCTTTTGTTATTAAAGTTATACCATCTTCATTATTTGATTTGTCAGAATCAACATAGAAATAATTATTAGTAACTGTCTTAGCACTACTAATCATCGTATCAGAAATATTAGATGCTATACAAATATTATTTATATAAACTGATTGAGTATTAGCATAAGCAGTTGCAAAAGAAGCATGAGTTCCTCCAGTTAAACTAACACCATTTACTTTAACAAAGTTATTTTCAAAAGTTGAAGAAACAGCATTACCAACAAAACCACTTGTATAATTCCATCCGCCATTCAAAGTTCCTGTTGCATAACAGTTTTTAATAGTTGTTCTTTCAGTCTTACCAATAAATGCTCCATTTCCTTGATCATAATAACCGAATCTTAAATAAACATTTGTTGCACTTGAATTTTCAATTGTGGAATCTGTAACATATCCAATAAATCCTCCTGAAAGATCGCTAGTTGCAGTCTTATTAACATTGTTAATTAAAACTCCTTTTATCTTAGCTTTAGAAGCTGTATTAGCAAGTGCTCCTTTTCCACTAGAGCCAAATGTAACATCTTTAATAATTAAATTTTCAATTGTTCCACCATCAATTTTATTAAATAATGGTTTATCAAGATTTTTAATAGTATAACCATTACCATTTAACTTTCCACTATAATTATTTTTAATATAAGTATTTCCATCTACTTTTAAAATACTAGCATCATAATTATGAGTTAAAGTAACATCTTTACCTTCTTCTAAATTTTTAAGCAAGATTTTAAACGCATCAACTGGATGTGTTTCATTCTTAGCTATACCGTCCTCTACTGAACCAAATACTATTCTAGCTGTTGATTTAGCTCCTACCTTAGTAACATATTCATATTTTAAAGTTAAAACTAATTTATTGTCATCATCAACTATAGCATTTTCAATTCTTGCTCTAATACTTGGCATATTTTCCATTTTAATGTCAACAAAATAATCATCTAAATGTTCTTGAAGTTCACTTACTTTAATTTCATCTTTTAAAGTTATAACTTCTTCATCATCATTTTTCTCTATTTTATATAAATAAATGTCATTAATATCTTTTAATTCAATATTATTTTTGTCTAAAGATATAACTTCTTCTAACAGAACAGCATTTTTTACATAATTATCAGTACCTTCATGTTGATTTATATCTCGGTCATAATCTGCTAAAACTTTAACAATAAATCTTACTTTATCATTCTTAGCAAAAGTAACCTCATTACTATAATCAGCATTATAAACTTCAGTTCCATCTTCATCAGTTACAATTACCTTAACATTACCTACTTTAGAATTATCTAAATCTCTAGTACTAAGAGTTATTTTTACTTGATCATCTTCTACTTTATAAGCAAAATCATTAACCGTAATAATATCTTTTAATACTTCATATTTTACAACTTCTCCATCAGTAATATTAATCTTTTTACCATTGCTTAAAATAATATCTGTAATAGTTAATTCTTTTGCACCAGCACTATGAATACCATTAGCTATAACTTCATAACCGGTTTCTGTTTTAGTTAACGGATATTTCTCATGATCAATAACTACATATTGAGGTGTAGCTTCTAGTTTTTCATCTATATTAGTAATATTAAATGATAATTTAATCTTTTCATTTTTTTCAAAATAACTATTATCTTTTTCACTAACAACTTTTTCATCAACTATTGCAATTTGGTCATAAGTTTCATTTCCATACAAACCATATTTAGTTTTTAATAATTCACCATTAGACGTTTCATTCTTATCTTCTTTTTCTTTATTTAATTCGTCAGTATCTAAATCATAAGTACCAGTAAATACTAAATCTAAATTTGTATCTTTAGGATCAACATTAAATACAATTTGATTATGTCCAACATTGATTCCTTGAGATTGATCACCTAATTTAACTAATCCATCTTTAAAATCATTATCATTACCTTCAGCATTTTCATCTAAAGTGACTTCAAAATCTAAAGTTGCAGTATCATTTTCATAATCATCTGTAATCACTAAATTATCTATTTTAGGTTTATCTTTTAAAACATCAATAGTTACTTTCTTTGGATTTACAGAAAACAAATCTGTTCTGTTCATATTGTAATAACCACTTACAGTAAGTTGAACTCTATTAGCTTTTATTTCTAAAATTCCTGATTCATCTGGAACAGTTAAATATACTTTTCCTTTATAATCTGTAGAATTTGATCCGTTTATTCCTGTAACAGGATAATTAAGCCCATTTATTGTAATAGTAGATAAAACATCATAGTTTCTATTTTCGCCATATTTTGTACGAGAAACAGCTTTAATTTTATCTCCAACATGAACTGTGAAAACAACAGCAAAGTTTTTCTGTCCTTTTGTAGGATATATATTGTTATTTTCAATATACATTTCTGAAATATAAATATCATTTTCATTGGTTGTTAATATACTATTTTCTCCTAAACTCTTATTAGTATAAGCATATTTATCAGCTAACTCATAATCAGCTAAAACTTTAACTGTATAATAACCATCATAGTTTTTATCATAAGATAAATTTACACTAATAGTTTGATCTACTTTTATTTCATTACCAGTAAGTTCTTTTTGTGTAACTATCTTACCAGTTGAATCTATCATTACAACATATAATTTTTTAGTAGCTGAATTTTCATCTCTTAACTTAAATGTTGCATGAACAGTTTTATTACCACTATTATTAGTTAATGTTAAATCTTCTACTTTAGGAGCCTTCTTTAATACAGTATAAGTTAATTCATTAGTCTTATAATCTTTATCATTATAGAATGTTTTTAAACTATCTAAACCAACATTATTTAATGTAATAGTATGTTTTCCTAAAGAAGTATCAGCATTTACTAAATCTACTTCATAATTATTACCATCTTGTTTGCTAACATTAAAGTCTTTAATTTCATCATTATTTTTTACTGTAACATTAGCTACTACTGCTTCTCTATTATTAGTACTTGTAAATGTTAAAACTGGCGTTTCATTTTCTTGTAAAGCATCAGTGATTGCTAAATCAGTTAAAGTAAAGTTATAATTTCCCCCAATAGTAAATGAATGAGTAAATAAAACTGTATCTCTAAAATGATTCTTTTCATTATCAGGTTCAACATCTAAATCATAACCACCAATTATTTCAAGTGTATATGTTTTATCTTCATGACCATCAAATTCAATTGTCGTCTTATCTTTACTAACTTCTACACTCTTAATTTCATTACCATCAGCATCATATATTTTAGCAGTTGCATTTTCAAATGCTTCATCTGGATCAACTAATTCAAAACTAATTGTATCTTTTTTATCATCTAAATTGAAATTATGGAAATAAGGTGCATCTTTCAAAATAACTTTTTCTATTTTAAAGTCTGATTTTAAATTCTTTTCATTATTTAAATCAATTTCTTCGAAAGCAAATTCATGATCACCATATTCTTTTGGTGTATTTACTTCTACATAATAAATACCATTATTTAATTCAACATCATAATAATGTCCGTCTACTTTAACTCTTCTAATTTTGACCCCACTAGGAGTTATATTAGCTTTAAACTTTAAAGTAACACTTCCTTTGTGAATATAATAATTTTCTTCATCTACTACTTCTTCTAATGTTACTTTTGTTTCTTTATTAACATCATCAACTAATCCACCAACATCATCGACATCTACTTTACCATCATTATTAGTATCGTATTTATTATCAGGTTTATTAGATGGCTTTTTATTGTTATTAGAATTACTATTCTTATCTTTATTATTACTAGTAGTACTATTAGAAGAATTATTTTCTTGTTCAGAATCTTGATTATCCTCTTTAGTACCTTTCATATCAATCAAGTATTCAAGAATTTCTTTAGCGTCGTTATAATCTTTTTGACCATCATTATTAACATCTTTTTTACCATCATTTAATATTAATAAAGTACTAAATAAACCAACAAAAATAGCTAAAGCTACACCTGTTAAGGCAATAATCTTTTTATCTCGTTTCTTAACTATAATATAAATAAAACAAACTAATAAAAGAACTGAACCAATTCCTAGTCCAATAACAATTGGTTTATTGCTAAAAACATTTATTGTTTTTTCTTCGTCTTCTTCAATAACATTTTCTTTATTAGTTGGAACTACTTCTCCTTCTTTAGCATCTCTAGATACAAAGACTTTAATTTGAGTAGATGGATAACTTAATTTACCATTACCATCAGATGAAGAAATATTTGTTAAAGCAATATTAGTATCTCCAACATTAGCATTACTTTTAACTTTTAAACGTATAGTAAAAAGAACATTATCATCTGTTACAGATCCTGTCGTATTAATTATTCCAAATTTATTATTATCTTCATTATATGCAATAATCTTTGTTTCACTAACTGAAAAATCATTTTCATTTATTTTTTGAAAAACATTATTATCATATTTTAAAGTAGCCAACAAAGCATACGTCTTTAGATTTTCTGGAGCTATGGCACTTACTGTAATTTCATCACCAATAGTTAAATCTGTTTTATCGACATTTAATATTAAACCATCTTCAGCAAAAACCAATAATGGTAACATAAAAATCATAATTACAAATATATAAATATATTTTTTAATTTTATTAAACATAATAACCGAACCTCCAATTAATAAACAATAACTCTTCCCTTTTACAACCTATATTAAACTATATAAATTATAATAAATCAATCATATTATTTATTATGTAATAATTCTACCATAATACCTGGCTTTTTTAAATAATCTGAAAGCAAACTTGATACTGACTTTACTATCTTTTTTTACTATAATATTTTATGTTTTTTAAAGCCAAAAAGAAAAGGCAAATAAATCATTATTTGTCTTTAATCTTCAATTACTTTTTCTAAATAAATTTTATCTTTAAAAGCTCCTCTTTTTAAAGCTTTTTCTTTAGCTATTTCAATAACTTTTTCTAAACTACTATCTTCTAAAAGAGCTAAAGCTTTAATTATTTCTACCATATCGGCTAATTCTTCAACACGATCTTTACCTTTAGCTTCTAATACTTCTTGATATTCTTCATTTAATTTCTTTTCTAGTTCTTTCTTATATTCTAAATCATCTAATATTTTGGTATAAGGTTCTCCTCCATTACCTTTAATAATTTCTGGTATTTTATCTCTAACTAATTTATTATATATTTTTTCCATAACTGCCTCCTATTATTTTTTTAAAGTATATACTAACCATTTATTATTGTTTTTTCCACCTTCAGTATGAAAATCTTGTACTTCAAAATCAGTATTACTAATTAAACTATCTAATTCTTCTTTAGTAAAATAATGATAGAATCTTTCAACACCCATATGGTATTCGCCTTCAAAATCTACCCATTCACTATCGACTTCTCTAGTAGCTCGATTAATTGCATTAAATAAAAATACTCCTTTATCTTCTAAAGCATCATATACTTTTCTTAATATTTTTAAGGCATCTTCATCAGTAAAATGAACAAAAACACGCCAGCAAAAGACTGCTAAATACTTTTCTAGTATTTCATCATTTAATGCATCTAATTTAATTGCTTTAACTCCTTGTTCTTTTGTTGATTCAACAAAATCATCTACTGTATCACTACCAGTTACATCATAACCTAATTCTTTTAAGTATTTTGCATTTAAACCTTCACCAGAACCAATTTCTAAAACTTTACTTCCTTTTGGAACATCAGCAAAACTAGTTTTAATTAATTCTTCTAGCTCTTGTTTCTTTTCTAAAGCTCTTTTAGGATCTAACCTATCATGTTCTATACTATTAGCAATATATGTTTTAGCTGTTTTATCATAAACTTCAATTGTCTTTTTATTTTCAATACTCATAAACCTCACCTTTAATTAATTATAACAAACTCCTTAATTATTATATAGTAAAATTATTATTAAAAATATTACAATTTAATGTTATATTTATATTGAAAAGAGGTATATATATGTTAAGTTATGAAGGACTTTTCTTTGATAAAAAAACAGCCGAGTTACTTCATTCTTTAGAAGAAAATCAATTAGCTAAAATTAATAATAAAATACATTGTACATTTAGATATCATCCTGATGCAGAAGAAATATTTAATGATATTGTAGGTAAAACTTTTGAAATTACGATAATTGGTTATGGTAATGATGGCTTTAATAGTGGTTTTGCAATATCTTTACCAGACGAATTATTACCATACTATATAAATTATGAAGATGATAATAAAATACTTCTAAGAACCCCTCATATTACAACTTCTTTAGCTATTGATGCTAAAGAAGCTAATACTAAGAATTTAAACTTTAAACCTTTAGAGAAACCAATTAAAATTAAAGGAACATTTGGTTATTGGCTAAAAGATGGTAATAGAAAATATCTATCTTATAAACCATACTATGAAAAAGGTATTAAATAAGTAATAAAATAGTGACTTAACCAACTAGCAAATTCAAATGCTATGTCAGGATGAGCAAATGTTCCTATACTATATTTCCCACCTTTAGAATATATTCCTTTGGCGTTTGTCCTATCAATCCATCTTTTGGGGCTTAGTGTAAACGATGTATACCCAACTTCATTATTTTTAATTTCACTGAATTCCGTGAAATTAAAATTTTCATTATTTAATTGTTCCCATAATCCTATATAATCAAACGTTCCTTTATTTCATATTTCCCCCTTAATTACTAAAATCATCTTATCATATGCTATTAAATATTAAAACTCGAACTTATTAAACAATTTAAAAAGTCCGAGTTATTACCAATCTGGTGCCGGATGACTGAATTGAACAGTCCTCTGATCATTACCATTGATCTGTTTTACCACTAGACTAAACCGGCATTACATAATTTATTATAACATAAAAAAACATATTTATTACTCTAAATATGCTTCTTCATAAATAGTTCTTTCACAAATATTATCTTTTTCATTTAATGTATAACCATCTTCACATTTAATTGTTGCATCACTTGTTTGTTCTATGACACATTTTTTACCATTTAATGTTCCAAGTTCACAACTATATTTTTTACCTTGATAAGATGTTTTACGACATTCACCATCAATCTGTTTAGTTCCATCTGGACAACCCCAATTGATAGTAAAATCTATTTTATTTTCTTTAAATTCTGCACAACTACCATCTTCAGCTTCTTTAGTACATATCTTTTCATAACATACATCTTCTCTAACTTCCGTTGTACTTAATTCATCATCTTCATCTATATTTTTAGATACACAATGTTTTTCATAAGTTTGAGCAAATACTTGAGTGCTAATACATCTTCCATCACCAGCATAATAACCTTTATTACAAATAAACTTTGGTTTAGCATCTATCGTAATACTATTTATACATAAATTTCTTTCTTCGTTATATTCATAACCTGGTTGACATACTTTCATAACTTCTTTAGTTTCATGAACTAAACATTGTTCCCCAGTTAATTCTCCTCTATCACAAACTAAAGTCTTACTACCACAAGACGTAAGAAATAACATCATACACAATACTATTATTCTTTTCTTCATAGCTTGCACCTCTATTATTTTTATTATAACCTAAACAAAAGCAAAAAAAAACTACTTAAAAAGTAGTATTGTAAACTATTCTTCAGTAGCATCTTCTTGCATTGCGATTACTTCTTTACCTTTATAGTAACCACATTTCATACATGCACGATGAGGTTGGATAGTTGC
>CANQOH010000010.1 GCA_947625425.1 uncultured Bacilli bacterium | reverse complement strand
ATCCTAAAGCAATTCATGTGACACCCACCTGTGTAGTGCAGGTTTTTTATTCACTAGTAAGCATCCCTTGAGTTTTTTTATTGGATTAAGGTGATAAGATGTTTGAAAAAATGAAATTATTACTTGATGATGAACAAATTAATAAATTAGTTAATACTAGAATATTAATTGTTGGAGTTGGTGGAGTAGGTGGAGCTTGTTTTGAAGCTTTAGTTCGTCTTGGTATTAAATATATTGATGTTGTAGATAATGATTCTTTTGATGAATCTAATTTAAATAGACAGTTATTATCTAATAAAAATAATATAGGTCATTTAAAGGTATTAGAGGCTAAATTAAGAGGTTTATCTATTAATCCTGATATTTTAGTTAAGACATATGATTTGTTTCTAAATGAGTCTAATATTAGTGAAATTCCTATAGATACATATGATTATATTATAGATTGTTGTGATACAATGACGACAAAGTTATTATTAATTAAAGAAGCTTTAAAATATAAAGTAAAGATTATTAGTTCAATGGGGACTGGTAATAGATTAGATGCTACGAAGTTAGAAATAACTAATATATGGAAAACTAATAATGATCCAGTAGCTAAAGTAATGCGTAAATTATTAAGAGATAATCAGATTAAAGCTAAGATACCTGTTTTATGTTCTAAAGAAATACCAATTAAAAATCATAGTCGTGTTCCAGGTTCAATTAGTTTAGTTCCTAATGTAGCAGGTTTTTATATCGCAAATTATGTATTTAGTGATATAATAAAAAATGGAAGTGATATTAATGGACGATAAAGAACTTGAACAAACTAAAGAGTTAGAAAATGTTAATGAAGTTATGAAAGATAGTACTTTAGCTAATCCAGATTTAACTTTTTGTGAAAAGACAACTTATTTTGATTTCTTACTTTCCAATGCTAAGGATAAGGAAGAAGAAAAAGAAATCAAAAAGACAATAAATGATTATTTAGATCTTTATGAAGATAATAATAAAAGTGAAAACGAATAGTTTTCACTTTTTATTTACTAAGAATGATACTAGTAATTGAGGATTTTCATCATTCATTACTATTTTATAGATTAAGTCGATAATAGGCATTTTTATTTTTTTATTTTTGATTAGTTTATAAATACTTTTTAAGGTATAGTAACCTTCAACTGTATTCTTTTTTAGGTGTTCTTCTTTTTCTTCTTTAGTAGCTCCAGCCCCAATTACACGACCAAAGGTGAAGTTACGGCTTTTAGTTGAAGTACAAGTAAGAAGAAGATCACCAACACCTGCAAAGGAAGTAATAGTTTTGGGATTACCACCTAGAGCAGCAATTAAGTTTTTAATATCATTTAAAGCTTCAGTAATTAGAAAACTTTGAGTAGATTCCGGATAATTCATCCCATCTAACATACCAGCAGCGACAGCAATAACGTTTTTGATACTACCACATATTTGGACACCAATTAAGTCAGTGGTATCTCTTAGTTTTAAAGTATCGTTTTCTAAGACTTCTTTAATACATCTGATAGCTTTTTTACTATGAGAAGCGATTGATAAACCAACAGGATTGTTATTTACCATATCAATCGCAAAAGATGGACCTGATATTATCGCAATATGTTTTATTTTTAATGTTTCATAAGCTATATCACTTAAGAATTCACATGATTTATCTTCAATACCTTTAGAGGCGATACAGATAACGGTTTTTTTATTGATATATGGTTTAATTGATTTACATATTTCACCAACGTAAGCAGCAGTTGATGTAATAAAGATAATATCAGTATCTTTGCATGCTTTAGCATAATCAGTTGTTAGTTTAATAAATTTTGGAACTTCATAACCTGGAATAATTCCTGTTATACGTCCTTCTTTTTGATATGCTTCATATTTTTTAGGATCTTCAGTCCACATTATAATATTTTTATTATTTTTACTTAAGGCACTAGCAATAGCTAAACCATAAACGCCTGTTCCTATAAGAGCTATTTTCATTTTTTAACACCTTTCATTTCTTCATGGATTTTATTAATATTCATTTCATATTTATTATTTTTAGGTTGATAGTATTTTTTATTTTTAATATTATCTGGTAGATATTGTTGTTTAACCCATGAGTTAGGATAGTCATGGGGATATTTATATAATGGACTATTAGTTTTAATATGCTCTGGTAGATTACCAGTTGTACCATTTTCAATATCTGTAAGAGCCATATCTAAAGCAACATGGGCACTATTACTTTTTGGGCTTAAAGCCATTTCAGTAACAATGGTTCCTAAAGGAATACGAGCTTCTGGAAGACCAACTAATTCAGCAGCATGAATTGCTGCCATTAGTTTAGGACCAATACCAGGATTAGCTAAACCAATATCTTCATAGGCAATAACACTTAAACGACGATATATACTATCTAAATCACCTTCAGTAATTAATCTAGCTAAGTAGTGAAGGGAAGCATCGACATCTGAACCACGGATTGATTTTTGTAAACCAGATAAAACATCATAATGACCATCTTCATCACTATCAGAGAAAAAGATAGCTTTTGAATTAACATTAGTTACAGCTTCTAAAGTTACATGTTTATCATTAGTACCATAATAAGCTACTTCGAGTAAATTAATAGCACTACGTAAATCACCACTACATAATCTAGCAATAGTATTTATAGCTTCTTCATCTATTTTAATACCTGGTAAATACTTACAAGCTCTTTTAATACCTTCTTTGATATTAGCAATAGATAATTCCTTTAATTCAAATATTTGACAACGACTACGAATAGCTGGATTAATCTTATGATAAGGATTAGAAGTTGTCATACCAATAAGTGTTATTAAACCATTTTCAATATAAGGTAATAATAAGTCTTGTTTATCTTTATTTAAACGATGAATTTCATCCATAATAATGATCATTTCACCATTCATTTTAGCTTCTTCAATAACAATATCAAAATCTTGTTTATTATTAATAGTGGCATTTAACATACGATATGGTTTATTAATGGTATTAGCAATAGCACAAGCAATAGATGTCTTACCTATACCTGGTTTACCATAAAGTATCATACTTACTAAATGATTATTATTAACTAAATTGCGGATTATCTTATTTTTTCCAACTAAGTGTTCTTGACCAATTATATCATCTAAAGTTTGAGGTCTTAGTTTGTCTGCAAGTATTTCCATGTAACCACCTATTTAATTATAACAAAAGTGATTTACAATTAACAAGAAATTTTATATAATTTTATAGTAGGGTGGTATCATATGAAGAATGAATATATTCCTAGTATTTATATTAATAAGTATTTGGAGTATTTGGAATTTGAAAGGAAATTATCTAGTAATACAGTTAAAAGTTATTTAAATGATTTAAAAGACTTTGATTTGTATTTTAAAGGTAATTTATTAAACCTTAAATATGATGACGTCCAAAAATATATTAGTTCGTTGAATGATCGTAGTGCGCGTACAGTATCTCATTATTTAACAGTTATTAATTCATTTTATAGTTTTTTAATTAATGATAAGTATATTAACGATAATCCTTGTCGTAATATAGCTTCACCTAAAGTACCAAAGAAGTTACCAACTTATTTAACGGAAGATGAAGTAGATAAATTACTTAATATTAATTTAATTACACCATATGATTATCGTAATAAAGCAATGTTAGAGTTACTTTATGCTACTGGTTTACGTATATCTGAACTAATTAATTTAAAAATTACGGATATTGATGTAACTAATGATTTAGTTAGAGTATTTGGTAAAGGGAAGAAAGAAAGAATAGTTCCCGTATCAGATTTAGCTATTGAATACTTAAGAATCTATGTTACTAATTATCGTAATGTTATTTTAAAAGATAAAGTTTCTGATTATTTATTTATTTCGAATAGTTTAACTAATATTACACGTCAAGGATTTTTTAAAATAATCAAAAAAGAATGTAAAAGGGCAGGGATAGAAAAGAATGTTTCACCCCATGTACTCCGTCATTCATTTGCAACGCATTTACTTAAACATGGAGCTGATTTAAGAGTTATTCAAGAACTATTAGGTCATGAAGATATTTCAACTACCCAGATATACGCTCATTTAGTAAATGAAAGATTAAAAGAAGATTATAGTTGTCATCCGAGAAATAAAATCTATAAGGAGGATTTATGAAAAAGACAATTATTAAAATAGTAATTTTTGTAGCTATTTTAGGAACTATATATGGAGCTAAAAAATATATTGATTTTCGTACTTTTGATTATAAACCAGAAATAAAAGAAGCAATTACTAATTATTTTGTTAATGATAATCGTGATGGTTTAGATGACATATTAAAGATTTTAGATGAGAATAAAAATAATGATAGTAAAAGAACGGAAGTTCAAAATTATTCTTACTCTTTAGTTGGTAGTTGGTTTACTTATGCTGATCAGGAGTATGCTTGTGATGATACAACTTTTAGAACTAATAAGAATTCTTGTTTAGTTCAATTAGAAGAATTTAGAAAGTTATATGATAAATTAGTTGTTTTATATAATTATAAATCTAGTGAAGGCTATACAATTATCTTACCTAGTTATTATAATAGTTTAGTATCACAAGTCCAAAAAAGAATTACGGATATTGAAAGAAAATCTAAAAGTAGTCGTAATCCTTCAACTTCAGAAGAACAAAGAATAGAAAAATGTAATAAAGCGACAGAATGTGAAAATTGTCGTGATGGAATATGTAAGTGTTATTATACTTCAAATGGGGTTAGAGAAGAATTATCTTGTCAAAAGAGTGAAGAATTTATTGAAAGCCTAGAAAATAAATAATTGAATTAAAAAGAGAACCTTAAATGGTTCTCCTTTTTTAATTCATTTCTCTTTTAGAGTTATTAGATCTAACATTAGTTCTTTCGTTTGAACGTTCGTTAGCTCTGTTATTACTCTTAGAGCTTTTTTCTTTACTACTTCTTGCGTTGCAAGAATTTTGACTTTGTTTTCTGCTCATAATCTTTTAACCTCCTATTAGTATTATTTACTAAAATACATAAAGTATTTATGGAAAATGATGGTATTTTTGCATAAATTATTATTTTATTAATATATAGTAGTATGAAAGATATTTATCCATTAATAATTACTTGTATTGCTGGGCTAGGGGCAATGCTAGGTAATGTATTTTTATTTATTAATAAGAAGCATAAAGATAAGATATTATCTTTAGCTTTAGGTTTATCTAGTAGTGTTATGTTTTTAATATCAATATTAGAATTAATACCTGAAGGTTTATTATTAGTAAGTCATAAAGTAAATTATTTAGTTTTATTATTCTATTCTTTATCTTTATTAGTAGTAGGGTATATATTAGTTAATTATATTGAGAAGAAGATTAATAGTAATGATACTTTATATAAGATAGGGATTTTAAGTGCTATTAGTTTACTTATTCATAATGTGCCAGAGGGGATTATATGTGCTGTAACTAGTTATAGTAATTTAGATATTGGTTTAAAATTAAGTTTTATTATAATGATTCATAATATTACCGAAGGAATAGCTATTTGTTTACCAGTTTATTATGCAACTAATAGTAAAAGAAAAGCGATTATAATGACTTTTATTAGTGCAATGGGGGAGGTAGTAGGAGCGATAATAACAATGTTGTTTTTAAAACCATTTATTAGTAGTTTTCTACTCTATGTAATATTAATTATTACAGCAGGAATTATGATAAGTTTAAGTATTGGTAAAATATTTAAAGAAGGATTAAGTTTAAGAAAGTATTTATATTTTATTATAGGGATTGTAGTTGGTTTAGTGATAGTTTTAATTACTTTATAAGTGGAGATTACTATATATCTTTTCTTTTAATTTATTATAGATTAACATAATATATATTATACGAAGTTAATTATATTGAAGAAGATAGCTTATTATATGGGATTTTTTATTGATTATTTATATGTTATTATTACTATTTATTTTAGATATTTATTATATTATAGATAGATTTTAAATTTAATTTATTTTTTTTATTAATTTTTTATATTATAACATTTGTTCGTTTTTTATTATCTATTTATTATTATTTAATATTAGGACGCGAGATTTAAAAAGATGATATCTTCTTCACCTCGCGGAATTGTTTCTCTTTTATATGAGGAAACGAATTTTGCTTTGATGATTAGTTTATCAGGTCATTTCAAATTAGGAATCGAGTTTTATTTAGATGATAGTTTCTTCATCTCGATTTCAATTATTTTTAGACGTTTTAAGACGTATTTATTAATTAAACGATAATTTAGTTTAAAATTGATTTATAAAGCTTATATGGGGCTTTAAAATAGGAATCGAGAATTAAAAAGATGATTAGTTATTCATCTCATGGAATATTTATTATTTTATGATTTGTTTAGATATAGAAAAAAGAGTAATGACTCCCCTCTTGATTTTTAATTTTTGAAGAGGGGACTTTATTTTTTTTAGATTTGTTATTTTTTTAATTATTTAGTTATTTTTAATTTATTAATTATATTTTTTTCTTTTATTATAGATTGAGAATTAAAAAATAGGAATTGAGATTTAAGAAGATGATAAATTATAAAGGTCAAGTCCCCCTACTTCAGATGTTTATTAATAGGGGGATTAAAAAAAGAAAGGATTAAACCTTTCTTGATTGAATTTCAGCAATTTTTTCAAATACTTCAGCAGCATTTGTTTCATTAATTTCCGTATACCCTAGTTCTTGAAGAGCTTGGATCTTAATAGTATTTAATTGTTGAGTACGTGATAATTTTTCTTCATTTTTTTGTTCAATTTCTTGAACGAAACGTTTATGAGATTCAGCTAGTTTACTACGAGAAGCTCCACCATTATTATATAGAGTTAGAGCTGAATATAAGATACCTTCAAAAATAAATTGTTTATCTTCTTGGAATTTATATTCTTCTGGATTAGTAAATCCGGTTGTTTTACTCATATAACCAAAGATATATTTAATTTCTGGAACATTATCTAAAGATTGTAATAAATGATATAGATATAATGTTGCATAATAATTTTCTTCTTTATTATCATTACTTAATTTTTCTTTTAATAAGTAGGTAATGTCACTTAATAAGGTTTGAGATTCTTTATTTAATCCCTTAAAATCAAATTGACTTTCAAACTCACTGGCATTTTTTACTTCTTGATTTAATCTACTTTCAACATTCATTAAATAATCAGTAGTAATATTAATCTCATCAATATCTTTACCATCATTAACATCTAATAGTTTAAATAATAATAATTTCTTTTCTTTTGGCCATTTATTAATATCATTTAGTTCTAGATAGTTATAGACCATTTGACGAGATACTCCCAAATATTTAGCAAGTCTGACTTTTGATATTCCTAATTCTTGAAATAAGTCATTTAATTTACGCATTTATATCAGTCCTTTCGAATGTATTTTACATCTTCATTATATTGCTATACATTTAATATGTCAAGGAAATAGCAAGAAAAAACTAGTTATTTCTTAACTAGTTCTTTAGTTCTTTGAGGCATTAACGGCTCTTTCTTGGCCCCACTTACGAATAGCATTTATTTTTTCGGGATTTGTTTTAGATAAAGAAACTACTTTAGATAGTTCATTGATGATTAGATTTTCGGATAAAGTTAGATCTTTATTAGCGATTAGTTTGTAAGCAATAGAACGAATTGTAGCTTCGATATCAGCACTAGCGAAACCTTCAGTTATAGTAACTAGATGATTTAGTAAGGTCTCCCCTAGTTCAACTTTTAAGTATTTACGAGCATATAGTTTTAGTAATTCTAAACGTTCTTTATTATTTGGCAAGTCGATAAAGAAGATTTCATCAAAACGACCTTTACGAACTAATTCAGGAGGTAAAGAATCGATGGAGTTAGCTGAAGCAATAACAAAGACTGGTTTTTGGCATTCTTGAAGCCAGAATAGGAATTGACCAATCATTTTGGAAGTAACACCAGAATTAGTATCATTTAAACCTTTTTCAATTTCATCAATCCATAAGACACAAGGCGAAACATATTCAGCGGTATCTAAAGCTTGTTTTAATTGTCTTTCAGATTGACCAACATATTCCCCTTGAACGGTAGCTAAATCTAAACGATATAACGGAATATTAAAGATTGAGGCTGTAGCTTTAGAACATAAACTTTTACCACAACCAGGGACACCAGTTAGAAGGATTCCTCTTGGCGCAGCAACTCCCCTTTTCTGTAATTCTTCTTTCTTAGTTGGATCCATAAGACTTTTCTTTTCATATAACCATTCTTTTAAGTTATCAAGACCAGCGATACTAAAGTCTTCTTCAATATCTATTGATTCTAGACCAGCTATATTACTAAATAGTTTTTGTTTAGCATATTTTAATTCTTTTAAATCTTCTTTAGTAATATTACCTTTAACGATTAAGGAAGAAATAATATTTTTAATTTCCATCTCACTTAAACCTTGAAGATATGTAGAAACGTTTTTATAATCATTTTCATCCCATTCAACTGTTATTTGGGTTGTATATGGTTTTATGGTATCTTGAATTGCTTTTAAGACTTCATTTTCCGTTGGAAAGTTAAGAGTTAAATTAACACCTAAACGTTCAATATTAGGCCATACTGGTTCATTAGTAATAAGAATAATAACGCCGGAAGATTTTTCAGCTTTTTCCACAATATTTAATAAATATCTTGAGACGATGGTTGAATCATTAATCTCTGAGACATCACTTAAGATAAAGTTATAATTTTCTTTAAATTTTAGTTCATTCGCTAAAGTATCTAAAGCACTCATAATAGTTTTATCTTCACTGATAACAGTATTAGTTTCTAGATCGGTAATACCAGTAGACATTTCATATAAATTAAATTTATTATTAGTTTCTTTAGCTACTTCCCCTATTAATCTTAAGATACGATTCTTTTCAATTGTATTTAAGATAATGATAGGAATACGAGCTTTTAAATATCTAGTTAAATATTCTTTTACTTCATTATAATTCATTATTATCACTCCATTTTATTTCATTATTTTTTATTGTTAAAGCTAAGATACCGTTAGGATCTTCACGATTAGCTTCTTTAATTAAAATGTTATAGGTATTAGTTGTTTCTTCTTTAATCTTTGTTCTTAAATCTTCTTTGATATTATCAGGTAATAGATTTATATCAATCATGGCGAGAAGATATTTTATTTCTTTTTTAAAATTAACTAAATATAAATCTAGATAATTACGATCACTAAAGATAGTATATAAATCTTTTTTGAGTTTACTGATTGATAAAGTAAATTTATCAATTATTAAGTCTTGATATTTTGGAATTAATAATTCAATAAAATTAGGATTTATATTACCTTCTTTTAACTTATTTAGTAGTTCAAGATTAGAAGAAGTATTTTTGATTTCGGTAAATAAGTTTAAATATTCTTCATATGTCATTTTTGACCTCGATTTATTTTTAATGGTGGTTCTATTGACCAAGTGGGAAGATTATTTATTACTTCTTTTTTTACTTCATTTACTTCTTTTGGTTCTTCTTTAACTGGTTTAATATTAGGTAATTCTTCTTCAATTTTTGTTATTTGTTCATTCATAATTATTCTCCTATAACAATATTTCTTTCATTATTACTTGTGACATAGTTTTTAGTATCTAAATTATCAATTAGGACTAGTAATTCTTCATAGTTAGTTTCATTATGTTTTAAGATATTTTGATAATCAATAGTTTGGGCTAAGATTTTTTCAAGGCGATTTAAATAATCATTACGTAGTTTATTTTTTTCGATAGTACGTAGATGATTACGATGATTTAATTTATAGAAGAAGATAATATTACCTAAGACGATAATGGCAATTAAGATATTTCTTAGTAGTGGATTATTTAAGGTAATGAAGATACCAATAATACCAATAATATTGATGATTAGTAAGATAACAATTAAGTCTTTATCTTCATCATTAAATTCAGTAGCTATATAGTTTTCTAGTTCTTGTTTGATGGTATCAAGATTAGTACCATCAGTAGTTGTTTTAAAACTATTTATTTCAATATTTATTGGTTCATGATTAATTAGATTATGACGTTTATTTAAAGCTTCTTTTAGATAGTTTTTAACTAGAGAAATAGCTATTTTGATTGTTTCATTACTGATATGATAATGTTCTTTATACATAACTATATTAGTTAGTAAACTTAGTAAGTCTTGTTTATCTTTATCAGCATTTACTTCTTTTTCATATAGCTTTAAAGCTTTTTCACGATCACCATTACAAGCGATTATTAATTGATTTTTAAGATTATCATTTTGATATATTTGTTCTTTTTCTTCGTATTCATAAATTAAATCAGCTAAGATTTCATCAATCTTTTTATTAGATTTTTCACTATAGATTAGATTATCTAGATAGTTTTGGAATTTGATGTAAGAACCAGAAATACTTAAATTTCTTTGAATTATTTTAATATCAGGACTTGATTGCTCTAAGTAAGGTAGTTCTTCAGGTTCAGTTGCAAATTTAGTTAAATATTCTTCCCAAGTATTTATTAAGTTATTTTGAATAGTTGGTTCACTTTTTAGTTTTTTTAACCACGTGGCGATTTTATTAAATGCAATTTCTTTAGCTTCATCACCATAAGCACCAGTAGCAATTAAATCTAAGATAACGATAAAGTTTTTATCTAATTCTAATGGTGATTGTTCTTCTAAATAATAATTTAACCAATGGATTGATGGAGCTTGACGATTTATTTTTAAATTGATTAAAGAAAAGAAGATAGCGGTTTTAGATGGATCTTTTTGTAAGGCATTAGCTACTTCTTTATTAGTATTTTCAGGATCATTATCTAACCATGATATGAGAGCTGCTAAGGCATTAGATAACCAATAGTTAGGATTTTGTAAGATTATTTCTTCACGTAAAGTTAAAAGATATTGGCGATTTATTTGGGATGTTTCTAAAGCATTAAGAAGTGATTCAGTAGTTCTTCTAACATTATCATAATAACCATATTTTTTTTCAATTAAAGAGTTATTGTACATAATAGCTTGACGAGCATTAGAAATAATAGTAGTTTCTCTTATCTCTTTTACTAAGCCTTTAACTTCGTCATTTAAGTCCTCTACTCTTTCTTGAACTTTATTTACTTCATTATTAACGGAATTAACATTAGTTATAACACCAGTTAATTCATCGGCAACAGCTCCTAGATTCTTTTCAATTATATCTAAGTTAGCTGCACTAATTGTTAATGCTTCCATCCTAGCCACCTCTATCATTAATTATATCATTATTTAGATAGAATTGTCATTAGAAACGAATGAAGATGAGGATTAAAGATAAAGATTAAGATTTCATAAAAGATAAGAAAGATTGTTATTAAGAAATATTTTTTTAGTAAAAGTTTTAATCTTTTTAAATCATTTTTATTCTTTTTAAAGATATATTTTAAGTTTATGTAAGTAATGGACATTGTAATACGTAATAAGATTATTTTAAAGATTAAGGGGATTAAATAGTAAATACTAGTATAAATAATAGAAAATTTAAGTCCATATGATTTTATGGTATTAAAGATAAAACCAGTAGTAAATGGTTCATAATAGATATTAAAGATATTTATTGGTTCAGGAATAATAGTTAAGCCACAAACTAAATAAAGGGATGATTCTTTGATTCTTTTAAAAGTATTATTAGTAGTAGTATTTAGTTCTTCTTGAATGTTTATTTCATTTTGGATATTTTCTTTAGTTTCATTATCTTGAATGTTATAAAATATATAGCCAGATATAAAGCCAATAGTAGCTAAGATAACGATAAAAAGATAAATATACTTATATTTATTTAGTTTTTTCATATTCTCACCTATTAAATAATATTTACTTAAAGATTAAAATATGTTAAATTATATATAGTTTTGAGGTGAAAAGATGAGTAGTAATAAGAAAAAGAAAGCTTCTAAAGTAGTAGATGTAGAAGTAGAAGAAGCTGTAAAAGATAATAAAAAGAAAAAAGCAGAAGAAAAAGAAGTTATTAAACCAACTAAAAAGAAGAAAATGACAACAGCTCAACGTAATAAAATTATTATGCAAATTGCAGCTTGGGCTTTTGCACTTATTATGATCTTAGGTGTTTTAGCTTCGATCTTTGCTCCTTTATTCTATTAATTAATAAAAAAATAATGATGTTTAAGCATCATTATTTTTGTTTTTTAAGTAAATCTCTTATTTCTTCAAGTAGTAATACTTCATCAGATTTAACTGGTTCAGTTTTCTCCTCTTCTTCTTTCTTTTTATTAAAGAATTTATTAATAAATTTAATAATTATGAAAATACATAATGCTGTTAAAAGAAAATCAACAGTATTTTGAATAAATGTACCATAATTAAGAACTACTTCACGACCCCAGACACTGATATGACATGATAATTCAGTGAAGTTAAAACCTCCGACAACTATACCAACGATTGGCATTAAAATGTTGTTTGTTAAACTAGTTACAATATTAGAAAAAGCACCTCCGATGATAACACCGACAGCTAAATCCATAACATTACCACGAGCAATGAAGGTTTTAAATTCTGATATAAAACCAGTTCCTTTACTTTTTATTTCTTTTAGTTCTTCTTGAAGATCATGATTCTTTTTAGTTGCTTTTTTACTCATACTACACACCTTTACTTAATATAATCTTTATTGTTTCTTTTTATTTCCGCAAAGTTATCATCTAAATTATTGTAAGCGTCATAGAAAGCATATCTAACTTCGGAACTTATATCGTTATTATCAATGATACCATTGAAATTGTCAAGGGAATCCTTTAAACCAGTTATATATCTTTCTTCTAACATATATTCAACTACTTCTAAAAGTAGTTTTTTATTAGTAAATAAGAAATCATAGGCATTATATACTTCACCCATCGCTGCATAGGCTACTTGTTCAATCATTTCATAAGCACTTAATTCTAAACGAGATAATCTTTTTTGATTAATAAGAAATTCTTCATCAGTAATAGTAAAATCTTTACCACGAAGACCAAAAGAAGCCATACAATATTTAATTAAGATATGAGCTAGATCATCTTGTTGCAAGATCATGGCTTTTTTACGGGCGTTATTTTTATTAGAGATATAAGAATATTTATTTCCTTCGGGTTTATCGCCTTCTTCAAAGACTGATTCGTCATTAAATAAGACATATTTAATAGCTAGAATAGCATTATTATAGCCTTGAGATTCTTTGGTAGCATAGAAGATATCATCTAAATCTTTAATACGACATAAACTTAAGTCAACCATATAATCACCTACTATCTTTATTATAACACATCTTTGACTTTATTAATAAGACTTTGTAATTCTTCTGGACTTTCATTAAATAATTCTAAACGATAAGTACCAAAACCTTTTAATTCTGATAAACTATTTAAGTAATTTATTTTTTCGTGATTAAAGATATGAGTATAATTATCATAAGTTAGAGGATATAAATTATTTTTATAATCTTCTAAGTAAGCTTTTTCATTATGTAAGTTGAAGATATTGTTTTTAATAATCATATTTTCTAATGTACCATAGATAATTATTTCACTATTAGTTTTATTTTTGATTTTATTTAGAACATTTAAGTTAGATTCAACACTTAAAGTAATACTTTGAACATTTAAATTAGATAAAGTATCAATACTATAATCATTAGCAATATTTAAGTAATAATCACTTCTTATTGTATTATCTTGATGATATTTATTTATACTACCTAGTTCACCACATAATAAGCGTTCATTTTGGTAGTTAGGTAGATTAGTTAGAACACGATCTAGCCTTAAATAGATATGATTATTAGCTTTATATTTTTGATAGATATTTATATCGGTAGTATAGATGATATCAATATTATTGGTTATACAGGTTTTTAATTGTTCTTCAGTACGAGTTAGAATACTTATTTGAGGTTTTGTAGTAGTATTTTCTTTTAGACTAGGTAAATTTATTTCATTATGATATGGTTTAATGTTTTGCGTAAGATTTATTAGTTCGGTGACGGCATTTCTTCTTAGTTCATTTAAATCTTTAATATTAATAAAGAGATTATTATCGATATCAATATTTATTTTATCGAGAATGTATGGGGTATTACCTAGTTTAGATATTTGTTTTATGATAGTATCTTCAGTTATTGGGGCTTTTAAAGCTTTTTCTGGGTATTTTCCTGTTATAGTAATATTATTTACTCTATCACTTATATTTAAGCTTATTTGGTCATTTAAATGGGCTTTAAAAGTTATATCGACAGGAATTCTTTTAAGCTCATAGTTATTTAGTTCTTGGTTTAATTTATAATCAATTGTTTTTAAGACATTAGTATTTATAATACTATCTTCTTTTAGATGATCTTTATTATCTATTTGACAGATATTATTTTTTAAGACTTCATTTACAAGTAAGCCTTTTTCGTTATATAAAGTATTTAGATACATACCGGTATTGTTTGAAAGACGAATGGCATCTTCTTGATGAAGATCTTCAGTTAATTTAATATATATTTTATCTTTAGTTACTTTTATTACTTGACCAATATTAATACCTTGATGATTAGATGTCTTACTATTAATGATATTTTGAGCATTAAATAAGTAACCTTTAGTAAATTCACGATTATAAGTTTTTAAAAGATTAGTTTCTTCTTCTTTAGTTAGTTTTACGGCTTGATTATGATAGTAATTATCAATTTGTTTACGGAAGGTTTTAGTTACTAAAGCAACATATTCTTTACTTTTCATACGACCTTCGACTTTTAGAGAATTAATATGCGAATCGAGGATTTGTTTAAGATTTGGTATTGTATTTAAGTCTTTAGTACTTAGTAGATATCCTTCATCAGTAATCTTGTTATCTTTAATTAGTTTATATGGTAGACGACATGAACCAACACACATACCCCGATTGGCACTACGGTGACCATTTAAAGCACTAAATAAGCAGTTACCGGAATAACAGATACATAAGGCCCCATAAACAAAGACTTCTTTTTCAATATCAAGTTTAATATTATTTATTTCTTCTAGTGATGATTCACGATCAAAGACTACTCTTTTGCAACCTAAATCTTTATAGTATTTAATACCTGGTTCATTATGGTTATGTGCTTGAGTAGATACATGGATTTCTAAGTTAGGAATTTGTTTTCTAGTTAGATTTATTAAACCTAAGTCTTGCATGATAACGGCATCAATATGGTTATTATAAAGAAAGTTTAGGTAGTTTAAGACTTCTTCAATTTCTTCATTGTATATCATAGTGTTTACGGTTACATATAGTTTAACTTGGTATAGATGACAAAGTTTGATGGCTTCAATTATTTCTTCATCAGTAAAGTTATTGGAATAAGCACGAGCACCAAACTTTTTACCACCGATATATATTGCATCAGCACCATTATGGATAGCAGCGATTAGACATTCCATATTACCAGCCGGGATTAGTAATTCAGTTTTTTTCATAAAATCACCAAAAATATTATACAAAAAAAGTAGCTTAGTTGCTACTTGTTTGTTTATTCATTATCTCATCTAAGTATTTTTCATATGAAGGATCTTCATCAATCTTAGAATCAATAAATTCAATGGCTGTTAAAGTTTTAAATAATTCAGTTTCGGGATCAACTACTTCAACTAGTTCTTCGCCATCTTCAATACTTACTTCAAAGAATTGTAAATCATCTTTATCTAGATTATCATCATCTTGAACACCGATAGCATAGAAATAGTTTTTACCTTCTACGTTTTCTAATTCATGGAGTAATAAGTAACGTTCTCCACTATCAAGAGTAATTACATTATTTTCTTTCAACATCATAGTTTAGGTCCTCCTATTTCATCATCTAAATGATAACTTGCTAAGATATCGTTTACATCACCTTTTAAGTTTTCTAGTACTTGTCTTTGAAGTTTTATTACTTTACTTAATTCTTCTTCTAATGAAGCTTTTTTAGATTCATAATTTATAGCACTTGGATCTAAGTTAGCTAGTTCATCTTTTAGTAAGAGTATTTTACTATCACATGATTTTATTTGACGATTATTTGCTCTTAATGAAGCTATGATTTCTTCTAAACCTTCTCCTAAATTGACCATTACTGGTTTAGGTTCTGGGTCTTTCTTTGGTGGAGTTTTAGGTGGAACTGGGTTACCTGAGGTGCCACTTCCACTATCACCTTTAGGAGGCGTTCCAGCAGATGTACGAGTTGGTCCTGTAGGTTCACCTGGTTTTTTAGGATCTTTTTTAGGAGGCTCAACTGTTGGCTCTGGAGTATCAGTAGGAACATCAGTTGGTGTATCTTCCCCTGGAATTCCTTCTTCTTCTATTTTCTTTATAGCTTCTTCTTTGGCTTTTTTTAGGTCACGAGATTTTTTCCAAGCCCAAATACCAACGACTGAAGCTGGAGCAAGTAAAATTGGAATCATATGAGCAGCAACAGCAACATATACGCCAGCGCCGACAGCTAAAGTAGAAATAGTTGCATATTTTATTTTACGACGGATTCCTTCATCTTTTAGAGCGGCTGGAATACTACCAATTAAGTCTTTAATATTTTCAAATACACTTGGTTTATCGTAGTCATATAATTCAGCTTTGGTAATACGATGTTTACCACTACTTGGTTTTTTACCTTTTGCTTTTCCTTTATCAGCAATAACTTTATCATGTTTAATCTTTCTTAAGCGATAACTATAATATTCTGATTGATTTTCTTCTTTACGAACTGGTTTATCACCTTTATAATCAGTTAGTTCATGAGGAAATGGCTTACGATATAATTTATCTTCAGTTGGTTCGGCTTTTTTACCTTGAATTAAATAGTATGAACGAATTGCTTGTTCATATTCTTCTGCAGATTCTGAAGCAAACTTTGGACGCATTGGTTCATATTTTTCTCCTGGAACTTTAGCATTACCAAAACGGAATTGATGTACTTGATTTGGGAATTTAATACTAATTGAACGACCAAGAATTTTTTCATATTCTTGAGCTTTTTTAGCTAAATCTCTGATTTTATCAATTCTAATACAAATTGGAACTTCTCTTTCTTTACCATCAATAACTAATTTAACGCCAGGAATATCATATAAATCATGATCACTACATAAATCTTCTTCCCCATTATCTTTATTTTTAAAGATTAAGAAGATATTTTCTATTTCATTTAAACAATCATATTCATCTTTATCTGATTGTTGGATAAATAGACCTTTAGCTTTATCTATTTCATAAACGGCAGTATCTGTTCCAGTTGTTGTAGCAGCTTTACCATCGTTTAATAATGCCTTACGACGATTCCTAATTGCTTGTAGTAATGTAAAGTTTAAATCTTCACCTTTGACCATTGTTGTTTTTTTTGCTTCACTCATTTTATCCACTTCCTTAGTTTATTATATCATATTAATTATTTATTTTTAAACCCTTTTATCCAATTATAATCTTTGTTTGGTAAAAGTTTACTAAATACATCAGCAGCATCCTTAGTAAATGTTAAAGTTTTATCTTTTAATTTTATTTCACATTCATTACCATTTTTAGCAAAATATAAGACATCAGTTTGTTTTATAGCCATGTAAACGACATTAAAATATATTAAGTTTAAGAAGATATGAAAATAGCCATTGGCGACCCAAGTTAAATAGCAAGCACCTTCGTTAGAATAAACTCGGTCATAACTATCTTTGATACCTAGGGCAAATTTAAGTTCTTTAAATCTTTCACGACATTTTTCATCGGTATTTAAGATTCTGATATAGTCATCATCAGTTAAGACTAGGCCAGTTTCAGAGAATATTAGTTTCTTTATGTTAAAGATTAACATGGTAAATAAAACTAAATTAACGATATTTAATAAGGCTATATGATCTTTAACAATATATTTACTAGCGATGATTAAGATTATACCTATGACATAAAAGATTATTAGGCATAGATGACTACTAGCTTCTCTTTTTTCTTTTTCAGCTTTACTTACAATATCACTTTTAATCTTATGCATATATAGTTCAAAGTCATTGATGTGATCTTCTGGTTTATAACTGATAAGGTTTTCAAATCTTTTTTCTTTAATTAATTCATTTAGAACATCTAAGGCATCTAAATTGAAGTAATATTCTTCCAAATCAGTCTTTAAAACAATTTCTTTATTTTGATTATCGACTCTAAAATAACGAATATTTACGAATCTAATGGAAATTATTTCAGGTTTTTCATTACATTTAGCATTTAATAATAGTAAAGTATCTTGTTTGCCATTGGTCCATATATAATATATTTCACCATGAATACCTGATACTTTACGAGTTTTATCAGAAATATTATATTCGGTCATAATATCATTTAAGACTATATTATAATAACCATTAGGTCCAGTGACATATTTTTTTAGTTTTTCTTCGTAATCTTCAATTGAATAATAACCATATTTCATTATTTCACGAAGATATTTATTGCTTGTATCTAAATCAGTTGATTTAAAGATTAGTTTGATAATGATATTAATGATGATAAATGAGACTATAGAAAATACTTCAGCTGGGATACTAAAACCACCAATTAAGATAATTATAATGGCTAAGAAATATGGGACTATATTAAGAATTTTATAATATGCTTTATTATCGTGAGTAGTAGTTATATTCATAATATTTTTATAATATTCTTTACGATATTCCTTTATTTTAGTTTCATATATTTGAACGAATTTTAAATTAACCTTCTTATTCTTTTTCATAATGATTCCTCTTACTTCTCTTCTTTAGTAGAAATGACTTTAGTTTGACAGATGATATCGTGAAGTCCACGTTCATCTTCTCTAAAGATCATGAAACCAACCATGATAAATAATATAATACTAGATAGATATGAAGTAACATTATTTATTTGATACCACATATTTTTACTACATAGGATTAAAGCTAAAAGAGCAATTAAATTAGGAATAAAATTAGTTACCAAGACAGCTCTTAACATAAATAAAGCAGGATTTAATTCTTTATCATTTGCTGATACAACTTTTAATTTAAAGATTTTTTTACCTAGTGTTTGACCTTTCATTAGATAGGCAGACACACCAAAATAAACGATTAATAAACCGACATTAATAATTTGGGATGTTTTAGTCGCTGTTTGCATACGATATGTTAAATCCATTAGTTCTTCTTCATTTACTTCACCAGAACCAGTATTTAACATTACTTCCATACTTTCGTTATATAATTCTTCATAATTATCTAAATCTTCTGGTTTAGCAAAGATAGAAAAGATAAATGAAGAGATAAAAGATACTAATAAGATATCAAATATATAAGCAAAGATTCTTTTTAATTTCATTTTACTCACCTACTTATTATATTATAACAGATATCTTATTTTTAATAAATTAAAATTTATATTTTTGTAGTTGTTTCAAATTGATCTAATATTTTTACTTTACGAAGATTATTATCGATATTATTGACTAAGTATTGATATTCATTTTCACTTAAGATAATAGCTCTTGTTTTTTCATTATAGAAATCATTATATAAGTTATTAGGATTATCGTAGATTTCGTATTTAGCACCAGAAATGCGATTATTTAAGATTTTAGTTATTTTTTTAGAGTTTTTATCTAATAAGCCAATTGATTTATTATTAATACTATAAATATTTTGATTAATATTATTATCAAAAGTTACAATATAATAAGTTCTGGTTTCATAATAACTACTATTTAAGCTATCAATATAACCATAAGTATCATTCATATAATAGATATTTAAAAGCATTAAGATAGATAAGATAGTTGTAAAGACTTTACCACTTAAATATTTATTATAAGACATAGCAATTAACATAAAGAAGATGGCGATAATAATGATATAAATATTAATTGTTGTGGAGAAGGCTTTGGTAGTTAAAAGGCCATAAACAAAGACGATAAAGATAAATAACATAATAGAATTAAAGATGATATGGATATTTTCTTTTAATAGTTTAAAGATTAGAGATATTACTTCTTTAGGTGATGTTTGTTTTTTGAGTTTAGGAAGCTCTATTTTATTAGAATTATTTTTTTGATTATAGAAAACATTATATTTGACTTGGTTTTTATTGATTAATTGAGGTTTTTTACTAGGACTTTTAGTTACTTTTTTATTGGCCTTAGTTTTATGAAATTGTTTTTTCTTTTTATTACCCATATAGATCACCTTTATTAGAAATTATTTAGTTTTTTTATTTTACCTTCATAGATAGGTGTTATTTTATTTTTTAGATTATTTTGATTATCGATATTTTGATAATCTTCATCACTGATGATGATTGATTGGACTTCGTAGTTATTTAGAGCGATGATTAGTTCATCACTGGTTTCATATGTGACATATTCGATATCTGAGATGTTATTTAAGTATTTTTTAACATTGTATTTATTAGAAGTTAACATACCAATTTTTTTACCATTTAGTTTAGTAATATTACTGTATTTAGTGGTTTTTTTATTGACGTAGATTTCATATGTTTGATACTCATATTTATTATTAAAGATATTTTCAATATATGAATAGGTTTTATTTAAATTATTGATATTTGATAGACAGATAAGGGTTAGGATGATGGTAAAGATAATACCAATATTATAGATGATATTTTTTTTACTTAAGTAGCAATATAATATAAAAATTAGAGCGATTAAGTAGATGATTGAAATTATGATAATAGCAATAAGACTTAGATTTTTAATAGATATAAGACCAATTAAAAGGATTATGTATGATAAGATACAAATATTTATTAAAATGGCATTTAAAATGAATTTCTTAGTCATATAATAATCCCCTTCTTTTATGTATGAGTTATCTTAATATAGTTTTAAGAAAAAAGCAAATTTTAACATAAAAAAAGAGCTATTGCTCTTATTTATCTTGTAACATTTTTAATAAATCGATTTTAAACATATCTTTAGATGCATTTTTCTTAGAAATCATTATACCTTTATATGTTGTTAATTCTGATTGATGTCCTTCTAAAAGAATATCGGATGGTGTAATAGTATTTAACATAATAGTTTGTTCTTTAATATAAACTGTATATATTAATTTTACATCACCATGAACTTGCGTAAACATACTATCACTAGGAAGTTTTAGTTCGTAAGTTTCAGTACCAGCTTTTTTATTTTGGCTAGTCATAACACCAACAAATTTACCATTTCTTAAAGCTGGATAATATTCAAAGTTTAATTTCTTATAAGCTAGCATATTATATTTCTTTAATGCTCTTTCTAATTTTTTAAACTCGTTTTCGTTAATGTAATCTAAAACATATCCTTTCATTTTAATTCCCCCTAAATTTCTTTTTGTGCTTTTAGTCTAGCATAAAAAGCCTAACCCCGTCAAATTTTGCCCTATTATTCCGAAAAAATTCCTTTTATGATGGTTTTGGACCTTTATTATAGCAATGAAGTCCTGATTTTTCAAGAAAAATCGTTATTTTTTCACGAAAAAATAGCCTTTTGAGGGCTATTTTGATTATTTTTTCACTAATTCGACGATAGTTTGACCATCATTTAAGCCATCTATATAGTATCTTATTACCTCTTTACGAGTTTTTAAATACTCATGAGTAGCTTTTCTTAAAGCACCTGTTCCTTTACCATGAATAATAATTATTTTATCATTTTTTAGGTATAGATTATCATCGATAAATGATTTTATGACAGCAATACATGTTAAGGATGTTTCTCCGTGAATATCAAGATGTGGTAAGCGATAAGTAAAGGGATCACGAATAGTTTTGGTCATAGATCTTTTTAACTTCTTCCAGAGTTGGAATTGATTCAATAGAACCAATCTTTTTCGCTGCAAGACCAGCCGCTATACAACCCATTTTAACGGCTTTTTCAACATCGTTACCATTAGCTAGGTTATGAGCAAACATGGCTCTAAAGATACTACCACATCCATGTGTATCACTTACATCTACTTTTAGGGATGGACTTACTTTAATTTGATTATTGATACAATATAAAGCACCTCGATCACCTAATGTTACAACAAATTCTGTATTTAAATATTTTTTCTTTAATTTTTGATATAGTTGAACTAAAGTTGTTGGAACTTGGAAATCGATTTTAACACCACCAATACTTTCAGCAAATTCTTTAGTACAGACAACGTATTTAGCTTTTCTTAGAAGTTCTACAACGGGACTACTAATTATATTAGCATCTAAGACTGATAAGCAATGAGGAAATCTTTCAAGAAGATTCTTGGCTTGAACTGAGTCATAACCATCGACACAAATTAAATCAGGAGTAAAGTCAAAATCGCATTTCTTTAAGCTGACAAATTTATCTGACATATTGTAGATTGTATGAGTTTTTAAAGCTTTATTTACTAGGACAACAGATATTGAAGTATCGTTATCGTATGATGGCTCAATATATCTAGTATCAATACGTAATTTATCGAATTCTTTACGAATACGTGTACCAAAGACATCATTACCTAAAACACCTGCAACAGTAGTATTTATACCCCATCTAGCTAGACAACAACCCATGACGGCAGCTTCACCACCAACATTACCTTGTTTTTCAAAGAATTCGTTCACACTACCCTCTTTTGGAGCTGTATCGACAGGGAGATTTATTTCATAACTTATTCTACCTAAACATATAGATTTTAACATTACAATCACCTTTTATTCTTTTATAATTATAATATATATTTTAGTTCTTCGCAATTAGTAATTAGATAGAAAAAAAGATTGTTTATTTTAACAATCTTTTTATTAGTTAGAATCTTTAGGTATCGTAAATTCAGTTACAGTTTGTAGTTTATTTGAATCATAAACCTTACCTGTAAAGTCTTTAGTACCATTTTTTATTGTAAAGTATAAGTCTTGACGAACAGCAGAACTCTTAGCAAAATTCTTAACTTTGCTATCAATAATATACTTATTACGATTATTAATAGCTTGTTCAGTATTACCAGAATATTTTTCTTCAGCTTCTTGGCGCTTTTCAATAACCGCAATAGCGTCTTCATGAAGAGCGTTATAGAACTTCGTAAAGTATTCATTGACTTTAATTTGTTGAATTGCAGTTAAATTAGCTTTAACTTTATTAAATCTTTGTTTACGGTATTCTTTGAAAGTAATTGTATCATTATTAGTTATTGTTCTTAAAGCCATTAAGTCAGTTTTATAATTGACATTTGATTCTTTTCTATTACCTTTATCATCATAGACATAATTCTTACCATCACTGGCTACATTAGGAATTGTTTTAGGTACTGAATTACGATTACTATAATATTCGATATAACCATTTTCATATCCAGCATAACCTAACATTTCATAAGCCCACCATTTAATACTATATGAGTCTGGTCTTCCTTCATCGTTATGTGGTTCATACCAACGAACTTTTAAGATGTTTTCACAACCATAACGATTTGTAGTATATGTTGAATAGATAACACCAGGGAACATAACTAGTTTATGGTCATATAAGTCTTCTAAAGTCTTAATATCCCATTTTTTATAATCTTCTAGTGATACTTCGGAATATACCGTATGTTGACGTTTTAAGTATTCATGGCCTTCTAAAGTATTTGTTTGTTCGCGTGGATATGATACTTGAACGACTAGAGCTGCTTGTTCTTCAACTGGTAGTTTTAAGAATACTTCGCCTTCAAGATAATCCATAATATATACGGTATCAAATAGCTTAGCATAGAAGTCTTGAATCTTATCTTGCGTATTAATTCTTTCTGGAGTTAAGTTAACAGCAATACGTTCATTATCAGCAAAATGCATTGATAAGTTCATAACGATATCAGCTGAATTGAAACTTTGTGTTAAGTTTCCATCAGCGTAATCTTCACCACCAGCATCAAATCTTCGACCATTATCTTTTAAGAATAAACGGGCATCCATATTATGAGCTGTTTCATGAGACCAAGTGCTATAAGTCCAATCACCATCTAAGCAACCTTCAGCACGCCAGATAATATAAGCACCATTAGCGGTAGCAGCATTACCATCGGGATAAGCCCATTGACCAATTACTTCAATAAAGTTTTTATGGAATGGTTCTTCAGTTGAATATGGGTTTTGGTATGTTAAGACACCATCTTGATAAGCAAAACGTTTATCTATTTGAATAGTATGAATATTATTAAATATATCGGCTTCACCAATAATAGCTGCGGCTGTATTATAATAATCACTCATACGTTTAGTATATTTGGCTACTCTTTCTTTAAAGTCTTCTTGTTCTTTTTCATTAAACGGATTATTAATATATGTTCTTTCAGCACCAATAACGAATTGTCCTGGAGTTGTAATAATATAAGCAGCTCTTTCTGGTAAAGTTAGAATTGGTAAAGCATAATTATACCAATTAACTTTAGTATTCTTATCTGGCGTACTTATATGATCCCATAAACGATATTCGATGTCAGGACGGCCTTTAACATCTAATTCAACTAAGAAACCTTTAAATTCTTTAGCATACCAATCATCTATTTTTTCATTAGTTAATGTCGTTACTAAATGTTCTAAGAATAATGGGATGTTACTATAATTAGTATATTTAGCTAATGTATTACTGTAGGCTTCATTAGTACGATTAGTATCGAAGTTTTTACTATCTTTTAAGTAAGCATTAACGATAGCTTTAGTATTCATGCCTTCACTATCAAAGCCTTCAGCATCAAATAAGATGAAGTCATATAATTTCATGCCGGCGATATCGACATCATAGAATCTTCTAAAGTAATTATAGACATATAATGTTTTTATAAATTCTGGATCATTTTTAATTTCTCTTTCTAAGTAGTCACTAATAGCTTCATTAGAATTAGCATTAGCATTATTAGTAATAGAAATATATTTTAAAACGAATTCACGTAATTCTTTTTTAGTTACATCATTATAGAATTCTTTATAAAGACGACTATCATCACCAGTAGTTAAAGTGTCTAAATTAGTATCATAATCTAGGGAAGCTAAGTAATTAGTAAGATTATTAACTAATTGAGAATTGCTATCGATTAAATAATGGTTAAAAGTATAATCGATTTTTAAACTACTAATACGATAACTAGTGACCATATCATATAATTTATCAAATTTAACTTCATATTCTTCGCGTGTATCATCTTCATAGACTATTTTAATTTTAGCAATCTTTTGATAATCAGTTGTAGTTAAATATGTAACGATATTACCACTTGCATCTAACGGAATTAGATGTTTGATCGTTTTAGTTGCTAAAGGACTATTATCTGCAATACTTTTAGCGTTTTGAATAATCTTTTTACTATCATAGAATGGTGTTAGTTTAACTAAGTTTTTATATAAGTATTCTTCTTTATTAATGTCATAATCATCAGCGACGGAATCAATATCTAGAACAGATGATCTTTCGTTTTTAAAGATTGGGTATTTAAAGAATAAGACATTTTCTAAATACCAGATTTTTTCATCAAAGTGAGCATTACGATAGTAAGTTAACATTGATTCATCGGCAGCTTTAAATTCGATATCTGTAACACCTTCTATTGGATCATTTTTAGATTTAGTATAAAAGTTATAGTTATTAGATATAGTTTTAGCGTTATTGGTAAAGCCATTATTAGCTACTCCTTCAATAGTTACGTTATCGATATATGTTGAAGATTTATCTTTAGAACAAGCAAAGTAACATGTGATATTAGCTATTTTAGTTGGGCCATTTTTTATTTCAACTTCAACAACGTTATTTCTTAGTTCGCTATTTTCGGAATTACCTACTATGCCACCAATATAATCAGTATTAGCAGTTATCTTACCACCAACATAGTTATTTATCATTTTAGAATCTTTTAATGTACCGACTAGGCCACCAGTTCTTAAGGCTTCTTCATTACTAGTGATAGTTATATTATTTATTTTAGATTTTTCGATTAAAGTATTATTTTCCGCAATACCGATAAAGCCACCAGTGTCTTCAGTACTATTTTCGATTTTAACATCATTAATATTAACATTTGTTATAGTTGCATTACTTGCTGTATTAGCAATAACACCTTTATATTTACTATCTTTTAAAGTAGCATTAGTTATTTTTAGATTTTTAATAGTACCATTAGTAATATTTTTAAATAATGGACGATCTAAATTAGTTATTTTATAACCATTACCATTAAATGTTCCATGATATTCTACATTAAAGACAGCTTCTGTATCTAAATCGATGGTACTTAGATCAAGATTTTTACCTAAAGTTATATTAGCATAAGGGTCTTTCTTAATCATTTCAATGATTTGTTCAATATTAGCTGGTCGAGCAGAATTGGTAACTTGGTCATTTTCAATTAAACCGAAGTCAATTCTGATATCTTGCTTTTCATCATTCTTTTCTTTAATTACATAGTCATAATCTAAGATTAAGATTAAATGATTATTTTCGTTTAAGACTTTTTTAATTTTAGCATATACAGTAGGTAGTTTTTCCATACTTATTTTAACGAAGTAATTATTAGGATTAGCGGTAATATCACTTATGGTTACTTGCTCAATTTCTGTGACTTTTTCAAGAGTATTTTTATATAAAGTAACATCAGTTATTTTTTTCATTTCAATATAGTTTTTATCAAGTGATATAACTTCATTTAATAATTCAATATTTTCAAAGTAGTTAGCTTCACCTCGTTTTATATCACGATCATATGTAGCTATTACTTTAATATAGTATCTAATATTACCATCTTTAGTAAGAGTTATTTCTTTATTAAATGGATATGTATGTATAAGTGTATTATCTTCATTATAGATATTTACTTTAATATTATCTTCTAGCTTGTCAAAGACTGCTGTATCATTATCTTTTAAATTTAATTTAAGTTTTATGGAATCTTCTTCATCTTCATATTTAAAATCATAAATACTTATTTTATCTTTTAAGACTTCAATATTATTTATGGCTGGATCTTTTAAAGTTATTTTTTTACCATTATTTAAGATAATATCAGTAATAACGATTTCTTTAACTCCAGCGATATTATAACCATCAATAATTGTTTTATAAGTATTATTATCTTTACTTACTTGATATTCTTTACCTTCAACAATTATTTTTGCAATATCAAGATTGGTTTCATCTTCTGGAAGGGTGAAACTTAAATTGATTTTTTCGGTCTTTTCAAAGTAGTTATCATTATTATCACTATTAGTTGTGATATTATTTAGTTTTAAGTTTTCATATTTATTTGGATTGTATAAAGTATATTTTGTTTGATATATTTCCGTATTTGAATAATAGTTTTGATTATTTTCTTCAGAAATTTTATTAGTATCTAAATCATAATCACCTTTAAAGATTAAATCTAATTCTTGATCTTGTGGGACATTAGTGAATGTTACTTCATTTTCACCATATTTGATATCTTTTACATCGTTATTTAGTGAAACTGTTCCTTTATTAAAGCCACCTTTGTCATCTTTAACATAGAAACGGAATGTGACGCTATTATTTTCATAATCTTCTTTGATTATTGACAAATCGTTAATAGTTGGTTTATCTTTTAAAACATCGATTTGAGTTTCATATGGTTCAACAGCAAAGAAGGCTTGACTTACGCCTTGATATGATTCAACAGCTAATTTAACACGATCAATTCTTAAATCTAAGATTCCTGATTCAACTGGAATGCTGAAGGTGATTGTCGTTCCGCCATCACCACTTTCGTTAACGGTATTAGATCCACCATCATAGTTTAAACCATTAATAGTAACACCTGAGATACGATTATATTTTTTTCTTAATTCAGGACTTATATTTACATAAACCTTTATTTGATATTTAGATTGACCTTTTAAAGGATATAAAGTTGGTTCAAATTTATTATTTTGATTAATGCGACCTAATTCAACTTTAGTTATTTTAACATCTGTTTGGGTAGTAATACTTTTTTCACCGACATTAACTTCATTATAGGTATGACGATCAGTTCCTAAATTATAATCAGCTAAGAATTTTACAGAGTATCCGCCAGCAATATTACCTTTATAAGAGATTGGAATACGATTACCATTTTGAACATCATTTAATTTAGTCACGAATTTATTATTATAGTCATATAGAGCTAGATTTAAATGACTTAAAGTTTTATCTTTATCTTCAACTTTATAATTTACATATAATTGTTCATTGGCTTTATCATCTTCTAAAGATATTTCATTAACGCTAGGACCATTTTTTAAGACGGTGTAACTTAATTCATTAGTATTATAGTCTTTAGTTCTTTCAAAGACTTTATAGTTATTTATTTCTACTTTATCAATATTTATATGATAACGACCAAAAGTATCAGTATTTAAGTCTTTTAACTCTACTTGATAATGATTTTTATCATATTTAGGAGTGACTTCATATCTGATATTATTTATTTCAATATATTCAACACTATAACCTTTATTATTAGTACTTTCAAACTCAATAATAGGCTTTTCACCTTTTTCAATAGCATCTGTAATACTTAAATTAAAGATTTTAAAATCATAGTTACTATTTATAGATAAGGTATGACTATATATGACTTTATTTTCATAGTAGTTTTTATTAGATGTTATATTATTTAAGGTATTTGTATCACGGTCGAATGTCGCTTGGATTAAAACGGTATAGTTTTGTTCTTTTTCAAAGTTATAATTAATACTATTATCAAGTTTTAATTCTTCTTTTAAGACTTCTTTATTATCTTTATCTTCAATTATGATATAACCTTTTTCAAAAGCTTTTTCTTTATCTTCTAATTTAAAAGTTAAAGTATCTGTTTTTTCATTAAAATTAAACATATCGACGTATGGTTCATCTTTTAAAATTTCTTTAATAATAGTTAGTTCAGTATTTATTTCACGATTATTGACTAATTTAGCTTTAGTAAATTTAAATTCATGAATACCTGATGTATTTGGCGTATTTAAAGTGACTGTATAATATTTGTCATGATATGTTACTGGGTAGTATTTATTATCAATCATAACTTCTTTAATCTTTTCATTTGGACTTACAGTAGCGGTAAATTCTAAAGTTATTTCCCCTTTTTCAGCATAGATATTTTCATTTTTTTCATTACTTTTTAAAGTTACTTTGTAATTAGTTTTTTCCGTAGTAGTTCCAGTGCTATGACCAGCATCATTTACATCGACCTTACCATCATTATTTACGTCATATTTATTATTTGGTTTTTTGGATGGTTTGGATGTACTTGAATTTGTATTGGTATTAGTATTTGAGTTTTCGTTATCGGTTTTATTATCTTCATCATTATCTAATATTACTTCTGTACCTTTAAAATCTAGTAAGTATTTTAGGATTTCTTTTGCATCATTGTAGTCATTGATTCCATCATTATTAACGTCTTTTTTACTATCATTAAGAATTAATAGAGATATTAAGATAATGATAAAGATAGCTAAAGCTGAGATAACTAGAGTAATAATCTTTTTATCACGTTTTTGAATAATTAAGTATACTAAGCAAGCTAAAAGAATGATGATACCAAGGGCAGCACCAATAACGATTGGTTTGTTAGTAAAGACATTTATTAATTCTTCTTTAGTTTCTATAAAACTATTACTTGGATTGGCCTCAATCACTTCATTATCTTTGGCATCACGAGTAATTAAAACTTCAACATTAGATTTATTAAAATCAGTTTTATTTTGACCATCTGATGATGAAATATTAGTTAAAGTAATATTGGTATTACCTACTTTAGCATTCTTTTTAACTCTTAGACGAACACGAAATAAACTACTAGATATTTCACCAGTTTTATTAATTAAACCAAAACGATTATTTTCAGGATTATATAAGACATTAACGACATCTTCTTGACCAACAAAGTTTTCGTTGCTTATTTCTTCAAAGACATTATGATCATAATTTAAAGTTGCTGTTAAAGCATACAATTTAAGATCTTTAGGTAACTCTGCATCAACTGTAACAACTTCGCCAGCATTTAAATCTTGTTTATCGACTTTTAAAGTAATTTCATTATTAGCATAGATAGTTATTGGTAATAACAAAATACTGATAATGATTAAAGATAATATTTTTTTCATAGACTCACACTCTCTTTATACATACCCTTTGACTGGTATGATATTCTAGCACAAGTCCTTTAAATTCGCAAGAATTCCTTATATTTTCAGGCTTTTTTTCATTTTTTAGATATTTTATTATTATTGATAATTTTTATTCTTAAATTCTTATTATTATTTTTAAAATTAAAACTTACGATTATTTTCGTAAGTTTAGTTATTATACTTTATATATTTTATGATGTTTTTGAGCAATTACGACAATACAAGCAGTAATAATTGTCATCGTAGATATGACTATAATATGAATGAAAGCACCAGTATCAGGATTTTCAATAGCTCTTGTAAAGTAATAATCAACTGTTATATTTCCATTGATTGTTCCTTCAGCATTACTTGGCATACCTTCTAGATTCCAACCTGAACCAACTTTATCGTAATTTGTTGTATATTCATCGTTTAAATTAAAGTATCTTATATCAGGATCTGTAATTGCTTCACCTGTATTTTTATCGAGGTAATGGACGATTAGTCTATATTTAAAGTCGAGATTTAGACTACCTGTTTTTTCTTCAGTTTTATCATCAATAGTAAAGGTTGTTTTAGCAGTATTTTTAAATTGACTTTGATCTGTATTTGAACTTGGGAATGTTACGGGAACAATTATTGTATAAGTATGTGCATAGAAGTTTGCAGTTTCCAATGCCGTACTATTAGCTGTGGCGGTAATGTTATGATCAGTAATTTTTAAATCCCAGAAATCATTTTGAACTTCGCCTACTTCATTTACTATTTTAACTTCATTATTATTTATAGTTAATCGTGGATCGATATCATCAGTAATTTTTATACTATCGTATTTGGTATCAGAATACAATTCTTTATATACTTCATTATAAGAAAATAATGAACCATAATAGTTATTGGCTATATATTGTGATATTTGATAATTGAATTGTTCATCATATATTACATATTCAGTGTCAGCTTTTTTAACTGGAGCACTAGATTCATAAGGATATGGTGATGAGAAGAAATAAGTAATTCCACATCCAGCGCCCGAATAAGTAAATTGGAATTTGGAATCTTTTATATTCTCTGTAAGCATAAGTGCTGTTGTTGCGTACCAAAATGCGTTAACTTCAGCAGTTGTACCTGGCTTGGCTGCAATACCATTGTCGATTTCAAATAATGAATATACTGATTTTTGGTGATTTTGTTTGTATTCTTCGTTTGGTTGAAGGTTATTTTTATTATAATAAATATGTGACTGACCAACTGTTGGTATTATTCCTTCATTGCCTTCCATTATTTCGTTTTCATATGGGCCTTTAGGTTGATTTTCGATATCGGTTATTACGACTGGAACGTCTATATCATTATAAAAGCCATTAACATTGGTAATTCCACCATCTACGCCAGTACCATTATCTTTATTGTATGTACCTGTCTTAAAATATTGCATAGTAAAATCGGCTTGAGCTGTGGCGGTTGAAAAATAGAATGCAATCGGTTTACCTTTACCTAAAGCCACATTTTTTGATGATACAGGATTTAATTGACTATCTGGTAGTGCAATACTGGAAATATTTATACCAAAAGTTATTGATCCATTTTCTTTACCTTCAAATAATTTTACGTTGTTTACTGTAAGTAGTACATCAAGTATTTCTGCTTTTTTATTTACGGCGCATTTAGTTATAAGAACTTTTACTTCAGAATTAGGTTTCATACCTGTAATGGATTGGAAAATATCTCTTTCTTCATATTTTCCATTGGCGATAGTACCTTCACCTGTTTTACTAATTAATTTAATTTCAGTTTCATTTGTTAGATAAATAGATGAATATGAATAATCATCTTTAATTGTTTTTAGTGAACCATAGTCAAAATAATCGGTTTTACTTGCTGTTGAGTCAGCATATTTTTGTTTTATTGATACTTCGTTTTCAAAACTAGTTGTTTTACGACATGTTGTTATTACGACTGTTATAATTAAAATTATAAAAAAAAGCATTCTACTTAACTTCTTTACCATACTAATCATTACTTCCATTCTTCTATTCTTATTCTATCATTATCTTACTTTAACTACAATATTTTTGATAAGATTTATTTACAAAAATGCTATTACTTATAATTTGAATCGTTCAATCGTTCAAAAAATCGTTCAATCGTTCAATTTTTGAACGATTTTAGCGAACGATAATACATTTGTTTGCTATTTTTAACTAAATATATATTTTATGTCTGTTATTTCAAATAGACCTAAGTATTTTACAACTGAACGAGAATAATTATTATTTGGATCTTTATCGAAATGATGTGATGCTTTTGGAAATTTTAGACTCCAACTATGAAAATTGTTTATTGCGTCGTTAATTATATCTGTACTTACTTCATTAGTTATTTTGTCATATTTTAGTTCTTCTGGTTCAGGTAATTTAAAATTTTTAAAGCCCATTACTTTTAAAACTGTTTCAAGGTCTTTATTTTCTTCAAATGAATGTTTAACACAACTGAATTGGAACCATCCATAGTCATTAAAGTTAAAAAATGAGGAATTGAAACCATTGTGAGTGGAGTTTTCTTTAGCTCGTTTCATATAATCGACGTTATTTTTATAATTATTACCGATATGTTTGACAGCATAATTGGCGATATCTTCTAATTCTTTTACTTTATCTTCTTCCCCATAATATTTCCAATATGCAACAGCAAAGTCATTTACTAATTGTTCCTCTTCAGCGACGGGGATATCTACTCCTTTATTGTAGTAAATTAAGCCATGACCTAGTTCATGAATAACATTGTAATATTTAAAGTATAAATTAAATCTTTCTTCAGTATTATCTTTTCCAAGTGCTGTTTCAACATTTTTTTGATCTTCTTCAGTACTTTGATTATATAGA
Source organism: uncultured Bacilli bacterium (assembly GCA_947625425.1). The sequence goes on along the minus strand of CANQOH010000010.1, from coordinate 3,369 downwards.
CCTGTAGTAACTGAATAATATCGTGGTGAAAAAAGATAAATTAGAATTACGGTAGCTAAGATAATTATGGCGATTAAGTCTGATAGAGATATTTTAAATTTACCTATTTGAATTTTTTTACTTTGTTCTTTATTCATTTTAATTTCCTTCTTTATTATTTTAAATATACATTATTATTTTTTGATGGTCAATTTAAAAAAACTAAGTTAATACTTAGCTCTTAATTGTTAAAATTTTAATCCATCATCAGTATCTAAACTATTTATATGCTCACTTATTATTGCTCTTATATTTCTTAATGTTTCTTCTTGAACTTCGTGATATTCTTTTATAATATCTCTTAAACGAAGTCTAAAGCCAAGATTTTTCATTAATTCTGGATCAATAGTAAAGAAATCTTTATTTAAAATAACTTGATTACTTTTAATAGTAATACCTTCAATAGTTAATTCATTATGAATAAAACGTATGTCTTTAACACAGTTTTTAGTACTTATAGTACCTCTCATAGTTTCTAAAAAACTATCTAAAGGAAGATCTATTTTATCTGGTATTTTATTTTTACCAATTAATTTAGTGATAGTTCTTTTAGGTGATTTACCACTTACGATACTAATTGTATCTGGACTATTGCTAATTAATTCAAAGTAATTGATATTTTCTTCCATTAGATCACTTCCATTATAATAAGTATATTAAAGATATTTTAATTTGACAATAAGATTAATTGTAATACATTTTGATTACTGAATTACATAGTTATTTTTCTTTTTTAATACTAAAGCACCATAAGAACCTAGTTCTTCTTTAGTAGTTTCTCCTAAAGAATATGCTTTTTCATAAGTAGTGTATTCTTCTGGTAGAAGGATTCTTACTTTACCATTTGATCTATTTACGGCGATTAAAATAGATTCTGCTTGGGTATGTCTTTTAAACATAATATATTCGTTATTGATTTCGATTAATTCTAAGTCAGCTTCTTCTAAGAATGATTCCTTTTGTCTTATTTCACCGATAGTTTGAAAAAACTTTAGTAAATCTTGGTCTTCTTTATGCCAGGGAAATGGACGACGATTAGCTAAATTACCCATTCCTTGTAATCCAACTTCATCACCATAAAAGATTGATAAAATACCTGGAAAGAAAGTTAAAAAGTATAAATAAGCTTTATATATTTCTTTGCCTTTTTGATATTCTTCAGAAGTTAATTGATAATTTTTTTGCCATTCTAAATCACTTTCGTTATTTAAGTTCCAAGCCCATTCGCCAGAATATCTAAATTCGTGAGCACCAAAGATGTTTATTGCTCTAGTAATGTCATGGGTAGATGTAAAGTTCATTAAAGAATTTAAGGTATCTTTAGGATATTCAGTTTTTAATTGATTTATGACATCACGTAATTTATGGACGTCTTCATATTTGAAATATCTGATTAAAGCGTCGATTAAGGTATAATTCATAACGGTATCCATACCTTTACCACCAGAGATGTAGTTTCTATTCATACGCATTGGATTTTTCCATACTTCACCAATGATAAAGCCATCTGGTTTATTTCTTTTAACAGCAGTTCTAATGCCCTCAATAAATTCATCACTTAGTTCGTCAGCAACGTCTAGTCTTAAGCCATCAATACCTAAAGAAAACCATAAATCGATTATGCCTCCTTCACCATAGATATATTTTTGCCACTCTTCATTACTACCATCACAAACAGGAAGATTTTTCATGCCCCACCAGTAAGCGAAATAAGTTTTATTATCAGCTATATATTTACGATAAAATGGATAATATTTTGATTCTGGACTTTGAGAAGCACCTAGTTCATTAAAGTGATTGTATTCATTAAAATATTTACTATCATTACCAGTATGATTAAAGACAGCATCTAAGATAATTTTAATTCCTTTTTGATGAGCGATAGTACATAATTCTTTTAAGTCTTCATTTGTTCCAGCATACGGATCTACTTTTTCGTAATCAGATGTATCATAACGGTGATTAGATTGTGACCAAACAATAGGACTTAAATAGATGATACTTACTCCTAAAGATTTTATGTAATCTAATTTTTCAATAATTCCTTTTAAGTCACCACCATAGAAATCGGCATTCCAAATACCATTTTCGTCTGGACCTATTTTGATGTCTTCATCCCAACTAGAATGAATTGTTCTATTTTCCATAGGTGGTAAAGGTTCTTCACGACCTTTATTAAAACGGTCAACAAAGATATGATACATTATTTTCCCTTTAGCCCAATCTGGAACTTCAAAATTGACACTCATCTGCCACATTTCACTTTGAGATATCGTCGATGCGTCTTTTTGATTCTCTTTTTTTAAATAAATTGATTGATTATTTACGTTAAAGGAAAAATAGTAATGATATATGGCTTTGGTAGGTAATGATATTGATTTCTTAAAATATGAAAACTGTTCATCATTTTTAATGTGGTCTAATCTAAATATTTCTCTCGTACCATTATTTTCGACGATGAATGATACAGATGATATCCAACCTAATGACATAGGGATTTTGATTGCTACATCATATTTAGCTCCATCTTCATACTTTTCGGTTTTAAGTATTTTAAACTCTGTCTTTTCTAAAATATTTTCCATAAGCCCACCTATATTATAGTTTTATCTATCTTACTATTAATATATCATAAGAAATGAGTAAACTCCATCATTAAATACTATTTCTTTTTTAGAAAAATTGTTTTGATAAAATAAAAAGACTAAGTTTTTTTCTTAGTCTTTTAATCGTTTGCCATTTTGCTTTTTTAGAGCTTTTCTTTGCTTATTTTTTGCTTGGTTCTCTTTAATTTGGGCTTGAGCCACAATCCCATTTTGGGTGAATAAAATCAAATTTATAAAATATTATTTTTAAAATGACTTATTAGCAATTTAATTTATTTCTTCCAACATTTTTTCTTTTAATTTATCTATATCTGTAAAAAATAAATTTGTGCCTCTCTTTTTTAATCCTATCATATTTTTAAACAAACTTTTAATTTCATTTTGCAAATCTGTTGGAACTCTTACTGGTTCTCCATCAATAGTATGAACATGATCTATATATTTTTCTAATGTTGGAAAAGCATTTTGTAGTAATATAGCAGCATTTTCACCAGCAATTTCTCTAAGAATTATAGTATTACAAAATCCATATTTTTCTATCTTTTTATTAACTATTTTTTTATATTTATCAACTTTAGAACTTATTGGTATAAACCATAAAATTTCTTTATCTTTGATTGTAAAATAAGTTGGTCTTTTCTTTCCTCTTTCATGATTTTGCATTAAATTTTCATCATTAACGACATCAAAATATTCATCTTTGATGTGATATAAATAACCTGTT